>CAYJHX010000369.1:0-2370 GCA_964369395.1 uncultured Desulfovibrionaceae bacterium | reverse complement strand
TTCTTCAAGAGCAAAACAAAGAAAGCCAAAAACTTTGGCGTACTGTAAAGCTTTTTGTGCAAAAGGAACTAAACACGCCACTACAAGACACGCACTTTCTTTTGGCTGTTTCCGGCGGCGCCGATTCACTGGCCTTACTTTGTCTTTGGCAATGGTTTTGCCAAACAATATCCTGTTCTTTTTCTGTACTGCACATCAACCACGGTTTACGCCCCGAAAGCAAAGACGAGGCGCAAAGCCTCGCTACCCTCTGTAACGCTTGGAACATTTCTTTTTTTATAGAAAGCATAGATGTGCCGCAGCTTGCCGCCGCGCAAAAATTAGGCATAGAAGAAACGGCCCGAAAAGAACGTTATGCCCTATTAGAGCACTATCGCATTCAATGCCATGCATCTTGGATTTGCCTTGGACATCATTTGCAAGATGTACAAGAAGATATGCTCATGCGTCTTATTCGCGGCACAGGCTGGCCGGCCCTTGGGGGTATGGTAGCCAAAGATTCTCACCGTCGAATATTGCGCCCCCTTCTTTTGCAACATCCCCAAGCTTTGCGAAAATTGCTGACGCATGCTGGCCTCTCTTGGGCCGAAGATGCCAGCAATACTGACACACGCTATTTACGCAATCGTGTGCGGCACACCATAGTCCCCCTTTTACAAGCGGAAAATCCTTCTTTACATCAAAAAACGGCAGAGCTGTGGCAATTTGCCCAATACGATGCCGCCCATTGGCAAGAAGTTCTGAACACGTTGTGCAGAGAATATGGTATTGTATATCAAGAAATGCCCCACGAAAACGGGCAAGAAGGGGGCGTACGTTTGCCCAGCGCACTTTTAAAGCGTATAGACAAAGCCACACGCTTACGCCTGTATATGCATGCTGTACGCCTAGTAAAAGAGGCTTGTCACCAAGAAGAAAACACATCGTACTGGCAAAACCAAGCCCCCCTTCAAAGTCAAGTGCGCGCTGAAACGCTCTTTCAATTAGATACCGCCTTACAAGAAGGCAGAGGCAATACGCTTTTTCAATTACCGGGGTATATAACGGCGTATTTAAAAAAAGGCAGTATTATTTTTAGTCAGAAGTAAAACCGTCAATGAAACCTTTGGCTTGATTAAGCCCTTCAGTAGTGGTGTTTTCTATCCAAGTGCCAGCTTTATCAGCATTCTTTTTGAGGCCTTCTTTACTTTCATCATAGAGGTTTCCAAGGTCGTCTTGAGCATTTGTAAGCCCTTGTTTAGCGGCTTTACCATACCAATACGCGGCTTTTTCATTGTCTTTGGTGACACCCTGCCCTTTGCGATACAGCGTGCCCATTTGATATTGCGCATCGGCATTGCCGGATTCGGCAGATTTCTTGAGAAGTTCATGGGCTTTGACAAAATCCTCTGCCTTGTAAGCTTGCATGCCTTGTTCGTACAGGCTTTTGGCTTCAGAAACCTCGTCAGCCCACACGGGTGAGAAGAGGCCTAAGCTAAGGAAACTAAACAAGCAAACAAAAAAAAGGCTTTTATTCCATCGATGAAAAATGGGGGAGGTATGGGGCATGATATTCTCCTTAAAGTTGTGTGTGGTATTATCGATTTACTGAAAAATCAATTTCCAGTAAACTGTTAAACAAAGGCTGATTTACTAAGATTTTCGTTCTCTGGCAAGGAAGACGCATTTTACTAAGAGGGCATAGTATATAGACATACGTATAATCTTAGTAAGGTGCCCCTGACGCCGTAAGAGAGCAAAAAAGCATTTCATCAACATTTCTTTACGCTGTTTTGCTGTGGGAAATACTAGCTTAGGGCTCAGAATACATCAAGCGCTTATAGGACATTTTGCGCATCCTTTGCTTTTTTTAGCATTTTGAGACCTCTGCGCAATCCATGTGTTTTAGTATTTTCTAGAATTATGCAGAGGTCTCATTTTTTATATTTCTTAGGTAATACATTTAAACTCAAGGTATTTTTGTGAAGCTTGCATTATATTTCATCTTATGGAGTGCTACAGGTGCCTTCTTGCGTTTAGGACTGCTCGAGTGCCTAAGTATTTTCGGGCAAAATATTGCACTTACGTGGGGTGTTTTTATGGTAAATGTGCTGGGCTGTGGTCTTTTTGGCGCTGGGTGGGTATACACACAAGGTAAAGAACTCCATGCGCGCTTACTCCTCGTGGCTTTTTTAGGTTCGTTTACCACATTTTCTGCCTATATTTACGATATTTATCGCTTTATATCACAAGAACGCTATGATCTTTTATTAAGCAATGGCCTGCTGCAATTGGTGCTAGGCATAATTTTTTTGCGTTTGGGTATATATATGATGCAATGTGTTCAAAAATAGAAGATTCCCTTCATATACCGCAATCTGTAGGAAAACG
>CAYJHX010000368.1:0-2378 GCA_964369395.1 uncultured Desulfovibrionaceae bacterium | reverse complement strand
AAATGATGCGTATTTCTTACGATAAGTTCGGTTTCTTCATGGAAAGCCATCCAAAGCTGAAACCTGTAGAAACCAATACCGCCGGTGTTTTCTTGGCTGGTGCCTGCCAAGGCCCCAAAGACATTCCCGCTTCGGTGGCGCAAGGCTCTGCCGCTGCTGCTAAAGTATTGTCGCTCTTTGCCAAGGATATGTTGGAAAACGACCCACAAATTGCCAATGTGCAAGTGCAACGTTGCGTAGGTTGTGGTAAATGTCTGCGTGTGTGCCCCTTTGGTGCCATTCGCGAAGCAAGTATACGTGGAGAAGCGAAAGTAGAAGTGCTAGCTACTGTGTGTCAGGGGTGCGGTTTGTGTACTGCTACCTGCCCGCAAGGGGCCATTCAGCTTTCCCATGCCACAGATGATCAAATTCTGGCGGAGGTGCATGCGCTATGTCGCAAGTAAATAAAGAGCTGAGAATTATTGGCTTTCTCTGTAACTGGTGTTCTTATGGCGGTGCCGATACCGCTGGTGTAGCGCGTGCTACGCAACCTACAGATTTACGGATTATTCGCCTGCCTTGTTCTGGTCGTGTGGATCCTTTGTTTGCCCTGCGTGCGCTTATTGATGGCGCCGATGGCGTGCTTGTTTCTGGTTGTCACCCTCGTGATTGCCACTACAGCTCTGGCAATTTCTATGCTCGTCGTCGCTTGGAAATGCTTAAGCATTTCTTGCCTATTTTGGGTATTGATCCGGGCCGTTTTGAATATACATGGGTTTCTGCCTCCGAAGGTGCCAAGTGGCAACAAGTGGTAACCCAATTTACCGAACAAGTGCATAAACTTGGGCCTGCGCCTAAAATTGAAAATGCCGAAGCTTTGTTGAAGGTGGCCGAAACGGCCATGCAACCCTTGCGTCCTTTGGGTACAGGCGTTGCCGGCAATGGCGCTTTAGAAGAAGTAAAAGCTGCCATTAAAGGCAAGTTAGCCGAAGGCGAAGGCAAGTTTGATGTGGTTATTGGCTGGAGACAAGGCCATGACGCTGCTCACGCCACCCCGCACTTTATGTACGAAGAGGCCGACGTGGATAAACTCACTTGGGGGCCCTTTAATGTGCATAACCTTGCTACCTACTTACCTTCTTGGAAGGGCAAAAAAGTGGGCATTGTGGTCAAAGGCTGCGACTCTCGCTCTGTGGTGGAACTCTTACAAGAGCATCTCATCAACAAAGACGATGTGCATGTCTTTAGTATGCCTTGCGAAGGCACCCTTGATATGCAACGCGTGGACGAAGCCCTTGGACGCTACAACAAGATAGATAGCGTCAGCACCACCGACGATACCGTCACCGTGGTGGCCGATGGTCAAGATCACAAGTTTACCATGCAAGACTTTGCCCAAGGCAAATGTTATGGTTGTACCACTCCTGCTGCTGTGGTGGCCGATGAACGCTTTGGCGGGCCGCCTACCCCCGTAGGTGAAGGTGTTGTTATTCCTCGCGAATTGGCCTTGCTAGAAAGCATGAGCCTTGAAGAACGCCGCTCTTTCTGGGCAGGGCATATGTCGCGTTGCATACGTTGTTATGCGTGCCGCAATGCATGCCCCATGTGTGTGTGTCGCGATCATTGTATTGCAGAAACACGCAATCCTCATTGGATGAGCCAAGAAGACAGCGTTAGCGAAAAGCTCTTTTTCCAAACTGTACACGCCATGCACCTTGCCGGCCGCTGTACTGGTTGCGGCGAATGCCAACGAGCTTGCCCTGTAAACATTCCTATTCTTGCCTTGCGTCAAGTACTTGGTCGCACCCTTGGGCAGCTCTTCGACGGGTATAAGGCCGGTATGAAGGTTGACGCCACGCCGCCCTTACTTGGCTACGAAGTGGAAGAGAAGAATATTAAAGAGAGGGAATGGAAATGAGCAACTTACGCTTTTTAAAGACAGAAGCCATGCCAGAATTTTTGACATGGCTTGGTCAAGACAATGCAACACGCGTGCTTGTTCCCACTAAGGAAGGCAAGGCCATTGTCTTTGCACCCTATACCGACGGTATGGAAGTGACCCTTGAAAAAGCTTCCGTTTCGCCCAAGGGCGCTGTATTGCCCCAATGCGAAAAGCTGGTCACCTATAAGCAAGTAAAAGACAGCGAGGACTTAGGTAAATTGACACTTACTTTAGAAGATAACTCTACAGAAGTGACGCCTACCACAGTTTTTGGTTGTCGCCCCTGCGACGCTCGCGGTTTTACCGTCATTGAGCGTCCCTATAGAGAAGGCCCCCATGCGGACCCCTATTTTGGCAAGAAGTTTGATAGCCTTGTGGTCATCACCCGCGCTTGTACCGAAACCTGCTCCACCTGCTTTTGTCATTGGGTAGGTTCCGGCCCTGTGGATTCCACTGG
>CAYJHX010000367.1:0-2379 GCA_964369395.1 uncultured Desulfovibrionaceae bacterium | reverse complement strand
TTTGAGGAATGTATGTCCATAGCTCTCACCTACTTTAAAGCTTTAGCTGACGAAACCCGCTTGCGTCTTTTGCACGTGCTCTATCATTACGAACTATCGGTCAATGAGCTGGTAAGCATTTTGCAAATGGGCCAATCGCGTATTTCGCGGCATTTGAAAATACTTACCGAGGCGCATTTGTTACAATGGCGCCGCGATGGCTTATGGGTGTTTTATTCGGTGGCTAAAGGGGGCGAAGCGCAAAGCTTTATGGAAAGCATTATACCCTTTATTGATGCCAGCGCAGATATGCAGCACGATAGACACCATGCTGCGCGTTGCCTTGAAGAAAGGGCGCTGAAAACGCGTCAGTTCTTCAATGCCATTGCAGAAGATTGGGATATGCTCAACGAAGAAATTTTGGGTGATTTTGACTTGGCCGAGGCTGTGTGTGGCGCTGTGCCCCCTGCGTGCGCCTTAGCGGTGGATTTGGGCTGCGGTACAGGGACTGTCCTTGAAAAGCTCTTGCCTTGCGCGCAAACGGTGGTGGGCGTAGACGGTAGCCCCAGAATGCTAGAGCTGGCTCGCAGGCGCTTTGAAAGCCATGCCGAAAAAGAGCATGCCCGTGTTTCGCTGCGCATTGGTGAATTAGACCATTTGCCCCTGCGCGATGGCGAAGCAGATTTTGCCTGTATCAATTTGGTTTTGCACCATCTTTCCAGCCCCATGCATACCCTTAGGGAGGTTCAGCGTATTTTGCGCCCTCAAGGTTTTGTTTTTATCGCAGATTTTGACAAGCACAACAATGAGAGCATGCGCGAAAAATACGGCGATCGCTGGCTTGGTTTTAGCGAAAATACCCTTACACAATTTATTCAAGACGCTGGTCTTACGCTTATAGAAATACGGCGTAAGCAGCTTCAAAATACTCTTGGCCTTTTATTGGCCTTGGCAAAAAAGGAAACATAAGGAGTTCCCCATGGCAAACGTACAAGCACTTGATTTAAGCCTTCAGTACAAGGTGGCTGATATCCAGCAAGCAGATTTTGGCAAAAAAGAAATGCAACTTTCCGAGCGTGAAATGCCCGGTCTTATGCAATGCATAGCAAAGTATGGTGAAACAAAACCTTTGAAAGGGCTTAAGGTTACCGGTTCTTTGCATATGACCATTCAAACGGCGTTGCTTATTCAAACCTTACATGCTTTGGGTGCTGATATTCGTTGGGCTTCTTGCAATATTTTTTCTACGCAAGACCATGCGGCTGCTGCCATTGCTGAACTTGGCTATGCCAAAGTATTTGCTTGGAAAGGGGAAACCTTAGAGGAGTATTGGTGGTGCACAGAAATGGCCCTTACCTGGCCCGATGGTTCCGGCCCCGACCTCATTGTAGATGACGGTGGCGACGTCACGTTGTTGGTGCATAAGGGTGTAGAAGCTGAGAAAAATCCCACTATTTTAGAAAAACAATACGACAACAAAGAATTTCAAATTATTATGGATCGTATTGCGGCCTCCTATGCCAGTGATAAAGAGCGTTTCCAACGTATTGCCGCAAAAATCAAGGGTGTTTCCGAAGAAACCACCACCGGCGTGCATCGCTTGTATCAATTGGCTGAAGAAGGAAAATTACTTTTCCCTGCCATCAACGTCAACGATGCTGTGACCAAGTCGAAATTTGATAACCTTTACGGTTGCCGTGAATCCTTAGCCGATGGCATTAAGCGTGCTACAGATATTATGATTGCCGGTAAGGTTGTGGTTGTGGCTGGTTATGGTGATGTGGGTAAAGGGTGCGCCCATTCCATGCGCTCCTACGGAGCCCGCGTGCTCGTTACGGAAATTGACCCCATTTGCGCTTTGCAAGCAGCCATGGAAGGCTTTGAAGTGACCACCATGGAAGAGGCATTGGCTGAGGGCGATATTTATGTAACGGCCACCGGTAACTACCATGTGATCACTGCAGCCCATATGGAAGGCATGAAGGATGAAGCCATCATTTGTAATATCGGTCACTTCGATAACGAAATTGAAATGAATTATCTGGAATCTACTGCCGGCGTTACATGCATAAATATTAAGCCTCAAGTGGATAAATGGACATTAAAAAGCGGACGTTCCATCATTGTGCTTGCTGAAGGGCGCCTTGTAAATCTTGGTTGCGCCACAGGCCACCCCAGCTTTGTTATGTCCAACAGCTTTACCAACCAAGTATTAGCTCAAATGAGCCTTGCTGCTGGTAATCATGCGGAAAATACAGTGTACATCTTGCCTAAAAAGTTAGATGAAGAAGTAGCTCGCTTGCATTTAGAACGCCTTGGGGTAAAATTAACGGTGCTCACCCAAGAGCAAGCCGACTATATTGGTGTAAAAGTGCAAGGCCCTTATAAGGCAGAGCATTA
>CAYJHX010000366.1:0-2386 GCA_964369395.1 uncultured Desulfovibrionaceae bacterium | reverse complement strand
CTAAGGGAGACAGCGTGAGCTTTTCTAGTGATGCAAAGTTGATGGCCGAAGCTAACCGTGTGGCCATGCAAGAAGGCTCTGGTGATTCTGCACGTGCCGAAAAAGTAGCTCAACTGCGCGCGCAAGTACAAGGTGGTATGTATCAAATGGATGATAGAGCCATAGCTCAGGGGCTTGCACGCGAAGAAAGCACGTTATTTGTGGTGTAAGTCTTATATAAATATATTTAAATAGTTTGGAAACGTAGAAAATGCCTTGACCTTTAAAAGAGTCGTTGGCAGGTATTTTTTTATGTATCCATATACGCATTATATTTTTCAAAATATGACAGGGTATTGACATGAGCAGTACCCTGTTTTTTTATTATGGGTACATACTATTTTCTCTCCTTAAGTCTTTTCCATTACAACCGATAAAAGATATGATAGGGTGTAAAACTCTGTCGTATGTTACGCTACAATGCGCTTTAGCACAGTTTTTGCATCAGAACCTGTGCCGTAGTTTCACTTACGCGCAAAAAGGCAAAATTTTCCACACGAGGGTAGCTATATGTCAAACACCATATCGGGCGGCATATCTTTTTCCGGTATCGGTAGCGGTACCGACTTTAATGAAATTATAGCTCAATTAAAAGAAGTTGAGTCTATAAAGCTGTATAATTTGGAAGACTCTCGTGATGTCGCCAATGAATCTTACGAAGCGTACCAAGAGCTGTTGGACGTTATTGCCGAGGCACAAGAAGCCCTTGGCAATTTGGACAGTCCGTCAAAATTTCTTACTAAAATTGCCGCCAGTAGCGACGAAGCCACCATTGGGGTAAAGGCTGACGCTGAGGCTGTAGACGGCACTCATAAAATAGAAGTAAAGCAGCTGGCCAGCAATGCTATTTGGGCTAGCACGCATACCTATGACGATAAAACCACCGTCATCAATACCACCAGCGCTGCCATAGATTTTACCTATACGTATAAGGGTGAAACACAAACCCTAGCTGTGCCTCCGGGAACAACCTTGGAAGGCTTTGCCAACATGCTCAATGAAAATAAAGCCAACCCCGGCGTACAAATGAGCATGATGAAAACTGCCGATGGCTATACCTTCCAGATTTCCGGTAAAGAATCGGGCGCAGATGCGAACTTACAAATTTTGCCTTCAAATCTTTTAGGCATGACAGGGGCTGCTGGTGCGTGGCAATCTTCCTCTGCTGTGGATTTAAGCAAGCCTTTAAATGATGGGGATATAGTTAATTCCTATACATATAAGCTGACATTCAATGATGGAAGCACTCTTGAAACAGACCCCGTAGCTGGTGATGCGACGCAAGACGAAATTTATAATGCCATCATTGCTAAAGATCCTACCGCGGCTACTTTAGTCAACGGGAATATGGTCATCAATGATTTACGCTCCATAGAGACCATTTCGGAAACACCCGGAACGCCCCCCACATCAAGCAGTACTACCTCAAAGGTAACGCCCACCACCTCCTTTAGCCTTGATGGTACGCTAAGAGATAGCACTATAGCTGACTCTGCCAACTATGTATTTACCAATGCAGATAATGAAACGGTAAATATTGTCATGACGGGCAGTCATACACAGCACGATATTTTACAAGCGCTCAATGCTAAGGGATACAAAGTTAGTGCCACCGAAAACACCGACACGGGTAAAACAGAAGTATCCATTGACGGCATTACCAATGTCGACGATTTTTTGGCTACGGAATTAAGTACCCCCAGCAGTTCCACCTTAGACGGATTTAGCGTACAAGGGCCTTTGAGCGGTATGACCCTACCACCCAAAGAGTATACTTTTACCAACGATAATGGCGCCACCTTTACCGTCAGTATGACAGAAGATCATACGCCGGAAGATGTGCTCAGTGCCATCAATACCAGTGGTTATAAGACGGTTGTGACCGAGCCTAGCGATCCTGCTGCAAGCCCTACGGGTATAGCCATTGAGGGCTTAAGCAATTTTGACGATTTTTACGTGGCTCTTCAAGGCGCATCTTCTGCGGTAACTCCTATTACCGAAACGACTATTTTTGGCATGAATGGTAATTTAAATGCCACCATCACAGGCGGGGCCACGTATAATTTTGTAGATGCCACTGGAGCCACTATTCCCATCGTCATGGCTGGTGATCATAGCCAATTAGATGTACTCAATGCACTAGAGGGTGAGGGATATCCTGTTGATATTTCCCTAGCTAGTTCGGGGCAATTCATTATTACGGCAGAGGGCATTAGCAATGTGGACGACTTTTTAGCCACCGATACAGGACGCATCATTCCCACCACCACATGGCCAGCTTATAGCCAAGCCCTTGACAGTACTGCCCCCATACAAAGCGGTATTGTGCCTGAAGAAGTGACCATAA
>CAYJHX010000365.1:0-2404 GCA_964369395.1 uncultured Desulfovibrionaceae bacterium | reverse complement strand
ATAAGGCCCACCACCAAGATAACAGCGGTTATCATGTTTGCAGGGCGGCGCAAAGAAAAAGGCCCCATATTAAAGAGCTTATCCTTGGTGGGGATAACAATATTTTCTGTATGGCTCATACTATTTATCCTCCCCTTGCTTACAACATCCACCTGCCTTATTGGCATCGCAAAGGGCTTCCTTTACCTTGGCGGCAACTTCGGCGCCCTGCTCGGCTTCTATTTTATCCAAAGCCTGTTGCATTTGGGTTTTTAATTTTTCTTTGAACTTGGCTTTTGCTTCTTTATCTTCGGCCTTAGCAAAACGATCTTTCATCTTGGTAATACCGTACACACCGGCAAACAGAGCTGGCCAAAAAGCAATAATCATAGGCACAGAGCCCAAGGCTCCGGCTGTCAATTCGCCCATGGGGCGGTTGCCAAGATGGGTATTTTGCCCCAATTTTTCGGGATCTACGCCAGAAAGGGTCATCCAAGCGGTACCCCCGGCATCGGTTTCACCATACACATAATCCACATAACGCTCAGGATTAGCCTGAATACGCTTGCGGGCAATTTTGATAAGGTCAGAACGCTTGCCAAAGGTCAAAGCATCCATGGGGCAACCTTCTACACAACCAGGCAACAAGCCTTTTTCCAAACGGGGCTGACAAAAAGTACATTTGGCAACCAAGGGATCAAAGGGCTCATCGTATTCAAAACCAGGTATGTAGAAGGGGCAAGCCACCATACAATATCGACAACCCACACATTGGTCGCCATGATAAGCTACCACACCATTGGGGAGCTTTTCAAAACATTGGGCAAAACAGGCCGAAGCACAGGCAGGGTCATTACAATGCAGACATTGCAATTTACGAAAAACCTCTTTGTCATCGGCCTTATAGCGATTGACCACCGTCCATGCATAGGCAGAGGTGCGTCGTTTGCTATGGGTCACCGTCAAGTCACTAAAGGGCTTTTCCGGCATGGGTAAATTGTTCACCTTTTGACAGGCTTTTTCGCATTGGCGGCAACCGATACAACGTGTGGTATCGTGCAATACGCCAAAACTTTCTTTAAAATACGGATACGTCACAGCGCCCGCGGCTTCAGCAATTTTTGCTGTACCAAGGGCAGAGGCCACGCCCGCACTTCCCAAAAATGTAAGGAATTTTCTGCGATTCATTCAGCGTTCCTCCTTGCGCTACTTGGTACGTGCCGTATGGCAACTGACACAGGATGTATTGGCAGGCCGCGAAACCTTCATGGCATCGTGACAGGTCATGCATTGTAAATGATAGGCAGCCTTAAGTGCAGGACGTCCAGGATTTTGGGCATCAATTTGTGGTGCGTGGCAGGTCACACACTTGGGCGGCGTTGCCGAGGGCGGGCTTTGATGGTGGCAAGCACTACACAAGGCAAAAGTATCACTATGGAAAGCAGCGGCAAGTTTATCTTCACCAAGGCGCTTTTTCAAAGAAGTATAGTGGCGCTTATGGTTGAATAAATTACCTTCGTATTCTTTAGAAATGCCATCAATACGTACCGTAGTGGGCATGGAGTGCACATTAAAAGCCGCGGCATTGTTCGTTTGCTTTTGACTGCGTTCCCACACGGTTTCGGTAGCAAGCATGAGGTTTTCTTCAGAATCAAGCTCACCCTTCACGCCTTGCATAAATTGCTCTTTTGTCATTTTAGGTGTCATATCATGACAAGAAGCGCAGTAATTTTCTGCACGTGGAGGTGTAGGGATAAGGCTATGACAGCCGGCGCATTCATTACGCTTAAGATTTTCGGTATGACAACTGACACAAGAACTAGGAGTTATAGTATCACCGGTACGTTTAGCAATATTTTCGGCATGCATGGCTCTTTCAAGCGTAATAAACTTGCCATCTTCCTTGCCTTCTACCGTGTGGCACGAAGAACACGCTACAGTATCCCCCGTATGGTGACAGGTTTCGCAATCTTCTACTTTTTTTTCGTGTACAAAGTGATTAAAGACTACAGGTTTCATTCCAGCGCCAAAAGGGCTTGGCTTTTCTGTCACTGGAAACATGACCATGGCTGATGGCGCTCCGCTATCTGTGTCTTCTAATGCAGGCGCTGCCGCGTGGGCTGAAAAAGCCACACCCAATACACCCAACATAAGCACAGTAAGCACAATCAACTTTCGACAACATCGTAGCAGTGATTTAGCATTCCTCATGCAATTGTCCTTGTTGAATACAATAGGAAAGCCCTAATACACCCGCCATGACACGTAGTTTTTCATCCCAAAAACTACAGTCCGACCCCATACATAAGGTCATTAATACTAGGGCATCAGTTCTAGATGCCTCAAGGATACATGACGTTGAGAATCTTGTCAAAATATTTTGTATTATAACTACCTTTTTTGTCATATTTTTTTGAAATCACAA
>CAYJHX010000364.1:0-2422 GCA_964369395.1 uncultured Desulfovibrionaceae bacterium | reverse complement strand
TACAACGAAAGTCATTGCGAGCAAAGCGAAGCAATCCATGTATTTTAGCAATTTTTTGGATTATGCAGAGGTCTTCAATTACTGGACGTTTGTGTTAGCAGTCGGCTCAAAAAGAGTAAAATACAAGGAAGACGACGTTTTTTCTTGAAGGCATAGGACTCTTCTGGTCCATGCCGAAAGAAAAAACAAGTCTGACGCAGTAGCTTGCCCTTTTTCAGTCGACTGCCTTTTTTCAGCCGACTGCCCTACTATGGGCAAGGAGGAGCACCAGCCCCCCCACAAGCTCCCGCAACTCCCATATCGATAGGTACCCCCGAGCTACCAGAGCCACCGGAGCCACCAGAAACAATGGTGCTAGAGCCCAAAGGGGGCACGCCACCACCAGCAGTGTTCTTACCAGACTCTTGTCCCGTATAAGTAAAAGCGCCATTACCCAAGAACATTTCTGGTTCTTTACCTTGTGGCGCCACCACAGTACCCGGTGCCAAACGTCCTATAACACGCGGAACGTCTGCTGCGTTGGCATGAGTATTCGTCGTTTGTTTTGCAGCGTTTTCAGATGTTTGCGCTGGTCTCGTAGTTCCAGAGGCCCCAGACAAAAATCTTGGTAATCCTTTATATTCTATGACAGGCACCACATCTATACCATTTCTAGCTAAATAAGCCCCATTCACTAACAATCGAAAACGCAGTAATATTTCAGAAAAAATACCAAAATCTTCGGGCATTGTTTCATTTTCACGGGCTAATACCAAGGCATCGGCAGGATTACTGCCTTGCTCAAGAAATGACTGCATACGCGCAAGGTAGACAATATCTTCTTCGCCCTTAGAAATGGGGAAAAAGGCCGCCGACTCTGTGGGACTAAGAGCCGCTACCGCATCAAGGCACGACGGACAAGTAGGCGAAAAGTACACATGTACCGCGGCTGTTTCAGGGTTTTTTATAGCCCAAGGCATCATATTTTCACGTAACATTCCGCCAATATTACCAATCATCAGCAATATCCATACAACAATTAACCATGAACGACTGACAATGTCGTCCGGTTTTTTGCCCGTATGCCGAAAAGCCGTATAGGCCAAAGCAAAAAATACAGCCACAATGAGGCAAGATACACAAGAGGCTGTCAAAAGCATCAGTACTAAAAAGCCCACATCAGCCACAAGGCAGGCGCCGGCCACCACTGCGCCTAAAAGCGGTCGCCCACTAAAAGAAAGTACTACTAAAATAGCAAAGGCCGCACAGCCAAACCACCAAAGAGAAATACCGCCAATAGACATGTCTTTGCTGACGGCGCACCCTGCAGAAATGCAAATATCTATAGTATTTCCATATGCTGTCCAAGCACAAAAAGCCAACCCTGCCACCGAGGCAAGCAAAGGCCAAAGCATAATTAAGGGGTCATCGGAACGTTGTTGCACAGAAAATTCCTTTTATGTTGAAAGTACACAGAAAAATATATTTCGAGAATATTTTACGACAGAAAGTCCCTCTTCTCCACGAAGAAGACATATAAAAATCTGCGACAGCATACGGCATCTTGCACATAATGAAAAGAGAAAAAACACGATGAATTTTACCTCTAAAGCCCCTCTACACAACTTTTTCATGCCATGAGCAATATAGAAAATGATAGTTTTTGTTTTATCGGGAGAATAAAAGCCACAAAAAGAATGTTTGTACGGCTATTTTGAAATATACATTTGCAGGTAAAATAAATTTTTTTGTAAGGTAAATTCTGCGTACAAAGCACAAAAATAAATTCTGCAAGAGAATACACTTTTTCTATTCTCCTGCAGAACTCAATCCTGGATACCTTTATATCAAAATGTAGCCAGCAATACTGGCGCCAGTACATCGCACATTTCCACAGTCTGGCACACTGAGCTGTATGGTTGTGCTAAAAAATGCTGTTTTCGCTAATAAAATTCCCTCGAAAGAATCATCTCGTAACTATACACTAGCATCGTAAAAACAACAGTAAGGTTTTTTCAAAGTCAGTAAGTGCTCTACTGCACGATGAATACAATTACGCTTCGGTCAATTCGTCATATTCGTCTTCAAGATTAGCCAGTTCCGCTTCTAAGGCTTCAATTTGTGCATTACTTTCGCCTTCTTCAAGCTTCGACTCAGCCGCGGCAATTTGCATTTCTATGGCATCAATTTCGGCTTGCAAAGTGCTCTCAGAGGTGGTGCTTTCAGTACTACTGCTTCCGCCTCCGCTCGCGCCGCCGCCACCTTTACCGCCACCACCGGCTTTACCTTGGGCAGAAGCATCTTCCGATTGCGCCACGGTTTCAGACTGCTCTGCTGTGGCTTCTGCATTTTCACTTAAAGCATTTTCAGCATCTTGAGCGGCAATCTCTTCAGTTTCTGCACCATTTTGTTGCATTTCAGTATATAAATACTTCGCTTCATC
>CAYJHX010000363.1:0-2428 GCA_964369395.1 uncultured Desulfovibrionaceae bacterium | reverse complement strand
GTTTCGCCAAATTTGCCTAATTCTTTAATGACGGTGATGCCGGCATCTTCCATGGCTTTGATTTTATCTTCACCGCGGCCTTTAGAACCGGAGATGATGGCACCGGCATGGCCCATACGTTTTCCGGGAGGGGCTGTGAGTCCTGCAATAAAGCCAAAGACCGGCTTAGGATACTTGGTATCTTTAATATACGCGGCGGCTTTTTCTTCGTTATCGCCACCAATTTCCCCCAAGATACACACGGCTTCTGTTTGCGGATCATCGCGGAAAAGCTCGAGCAATTCCACAAACTTTAGACCAGGAACGGGGTCACCGCCCATACCGATGACAGTACTTTGCCCAAGACCATTGCTGGTCAATTGGTGTACTGCTTCGTAAGTGAGTGTACCGGAACGACTAATGAGACCTACATTGCCCTGCGTATGAATATAGCCGGGTTGGATGCCAATTTTGCATTTACCGGGGCTGATAAGGCCGGGGCAGTTGGGACCGATGAGCTTGGTACCTTTAGCATTTAAATAGGATTTGCAACGCACCATATCCAGCACGGGTACATGTTCTGTAATAATAACTACCAGTTCTATGCCTGCATCGGCGGCTTCGCAAGCGCCATCGGCACAACCGGCGGCAGGTACAAAAATCACAGAGGTATTGGCGCCGGTTTTCTCTACAGCTTCTTTCACTGTGTTAAACACGGGCACACCCAGCACCTCTTGCCCGCCCTTACCGGGGGTCACACCGGCCACAATATTTGTGCCATAGTCTAACATTTGCTGCCCGTGGAATTGTCCTTCGCGGCCTGTGAGCCCCTGCACCACCACACGGGTGTTTTCATCAATAAGAATACTCATGGACTTTCTCCTAGGCTTGCTTTGTCAATTCGGCAATTTTTTGGGCGGCATCGGCCATGCTGTCGGCGGTAACAATGGATACACCGCTTTCGGCCAAAATCTTACGGGCGGCTTCCACGTTGGTACCTTCCATGCGCACCACCAAGGGCAATTGCAAGTTGATTTCCTTCACCGCTTGTACCACACCTTCGGCTACTATGTCGCAACGCAAGATACCACCAAAGATATTGATAAGAATGCCGCGCACATTGGGGTCAGAAAGCATGACTTCAAAGCCTTTCTTCACCATTTCCACATTGGCACCGCCGCCGGCATCAAGAAAGTTGGCAGGCTCAGCACCGGCTTGTTTAATGGCATCCATGGTAGCCATGGCAAGGCCAGCACCGTTAACCATAGTCCCCACATAGCCATTGAGACGCACATAGTTTACGCCCAATTGTGCGGCTTTACGCTCTAGCGGGTCGGCTTCGTCGGGGTCTTCTAAGGCTTGAATATCGGGGTGACGCTTAAGGGCGCTTTCGTCAAAATTCATTTTGCCGTCCACGGCATGTAAGTTGCCTTCTTTAGTGACGGCCAAGGGGTTAATTTCCACCTGCACAGCATCTTTTTCTACACAAAGGCGAACCAAGTTGGTAATCAGCGCCACACCTTGCGTCACTTGCGCAGGATTAAGGCCACAACCAAAGAGCAATTGGCGTGCTTGGAAGGGCCATACGGTATGCGAACCGTCTAAACGCGTAACCAAGATACGTTCGGGGGTTTTTTCAGCCACTTCTTCAATATCCATGCCGCCATCAGGAGAAGCCATGATGGTAAGGCATTCAGCACCACGATCTAAAACAACAGCTAAATAGAGCTCTTTATCAATATTGGTGCCCTCTTCAATGAGCACCTTCTTTACAAGCTGTCCTTCGGGGCCTGTTTGATGCGTTACCAATTGCATACCTAAGATGCTTTTTACCGCAGCTTCAGCGTCAGCTACGTTTTTGCACACCTTAACACCGCCACCCTTACCACGGCCGCCGGCATGAATTTGCGCTTTCACTACCCACACAGGGCCGTCGATGGACTTAACCACAGCCATGGCTTCTTCCACGGTGCTTGCTACGCCGCCTTTAGAGACGGGCACACCGTATTGTGCCATAAGTTCTTTGGCTTGATATTCATGAATATTCATTATGAAATCCTAGTTATTGTTGTTTGCTAGACTCTTTCTGAGAGGGGAAACTTTTTTTAGGAAAAAAAAGTTTCCCCTCTCAGACTCTCCCCTTCAAAAAAACCACATGCGACAAAATACCTTCTCCGAAAAAAAAATGTTGCCTTTACAAAGTTTTCTCTAAGAATTTTACAAAATATATAGTTGCGTTTTTTCTTTGCGCGTCTTTTTCAAAAGCCTAGCCTTTCAGGCAAAGAGTAAAAAGGTTGTAATATTCCTACACGGTTTATCAAAAACTATTTAACCTAATGTATACACTGTTTAAAAAGGGTTGAATGCAAGGCAAGCGAAGCTTTTTTCTTAAGGCATAGGACTCTTCTGGTCCATGCCGAAAGAAAAAACGAGCTTAACGAAGCAGGCA
>CAYJHX010000362.1:0-2429 GCA_964369395.1 uncultured Desulfovibrionaceae bacterium | reverse complement strand
TTTTATCCTTCGCGGGTGCTCATGCACGATTTTACCATTCCGGCCCTTATGGATTTAGCCGCCATGCGTGAAGCGGTGGACGCTTTAGGTGGCGATGCCAGTCGTATCAATCCGCTGGTGCCCGTGGCGGTAACCATCGACCACTCAGCGCAAGTAGATTGCTTTGGGCATACCAGCTGTATGGACGAAAACATTAAAGAAGAATATCGCCTCAATAGCGAACGCATTGCCTTATTAAAATGGGCCAGCAAGGCCATGCATAACGTGACTGTCGTTCCTCCGGCCAAGGGTATTTGCCATCAATTACAATTGGAATTATTCAGCCAAGTGGCCATGCAAAAAAATATAGACGGCAAAGATTGGGCCTTCCCCGATAGCATGGTGGGAGCCGATTCACACACAGGCACTTTGGGCGGCATTGGCGTGGTGGCCTATGGCATTGGCGGCATTGAAATTGAAACCGTCATGTTGGGCGAACCCAGCGTCATGCCAGTACCCGAAATAGTGGGCGTACGTTTAACAGGCATCCTACCCCCACACGTCACCGCCACAGATTTGGCCCTTACAGTAACGGCACAATTGCGCAAAGCCGGCGTGGTGGAATGTTTTGTAGAATATTTTGGCCCAGGTGTGGACGCTTTGTCCATCCCTGCCCGTTGTACCGTAGCTAATATGGCACCGGAATACGGCGCCACCTTGGGCTTTTTCCCCGTAGATGCCAAGGTCATCGACTATTTACGCATGACGGGACGTAGCGAACAGGCCGAGTATGTAGAAGCCGCCGCCAAATCCGGACAATTTTTCCGCGAGAAAGACGCTCAAGAACCTAGCTTTGGGCGCGTATTAGAACTCGATTTAAGCACAGTAAAGCCTTGTATTTCCGGCCCCGCACGCCCCAATCAATATATTGCCCTCGATGAAAGCCCTGCCCATATTACCCATTTGCTCAAAGACGAAAAAGCAGTAGAAATACCTATAATTACGCAACAGGCAGGCAAAGAGTGCCAAGAAGTGCTCAAACACGGACATATCGCACTGGCTGCCATCACTTCGTGCACCAATACCATCAATCCAGAACTCGTCTTAGCGGCAGGTTTGCTGGCCCGCAACGCCATAGCATTGGGTCTGAAAGTACCGTCCTATATCAAAACAGTTTTAGCGCCGGGCTCTACCACCGTAACGCGTTACCTTAAAGACGCAGGGCTCTTAGAACCTTTAGAGCAGCTTGGTTTTTATACCGTAGGGTATAGCTGCCTCACCTGCATTGGCAACAGCGGCCCCTTGCCTGCCCCTGTGGCCACGGCCATCAAAGAAAATAATTTAAATATGTGCGCGGTACTTTCGGCCAACCGCAACTTTGCCGGACGCGTGCACGCTCAAATCAAATCCAACTTCTTGGCTTCACCCATGTTAGTGGTGGCCTTTGCCCTGTCCGGTTCCATGCTTACCGATATGGAAAAAGATCCCCTGGGCCATACGCCAGAAGGTAAGGCTGTGTACCTTAAAGACATTATGCCTTCTGATGCCGAAATAGCAGAAGTTTTTGCCAAGGTGGTCACACCGCATGTTTTCCAAGAAGAGTACGCCACCCTGCAAGAAGGCGGCCCTTATTGGGATGGTATCGTCGCCCCTCAAAGCCCTACCTATGTATGGGACGACAAGTCCACCTATATCAAGCGCCCGCCTTATTTTGACGGCCTTGGCCTACAATGCAGGCCCCTGCCTGATATTGAAAACGCTCGCGCATTGGCTAAATTTGGCGACAGTATTACCACCGACCACATTTCCCCCGCAGGAAGCATTCCTCTTGAGTATCCTGCCGGAAAATATTTAGCGGAACGCGGACTTAGCCAAAAAGATTTTAACACCTATGGCAACAGACGCGGCAATCACGAAGTAATGATGCGCGGCACCTTCGGCAATATTCGTTTACAAAATCAGCTGGCAAGCCCCAAGGAAGGCTCTTATACGATAAAATTTCCGCAACAAGAAGAGATGTTTATCTACGAAGCCGCAGAAAGTTATGCCAAAGAAAAAACACCGCTTGTTATCTTAGCAGGTAAAGAATACGGCACAGGTTCCTCTCGTGATTGGGCCGCCAAAGGAGCCTATTTTCTCGGTGTAAAAGTGGTATTGGCGCAATCGTTCGAGCGCATTCACCGCAGCAATTTGGTGGGGATGGGCATTTTGCCTCTGCAATTCTTAGAAGGTGAATCCGCCGATACTTTAAACCTTAAAGGCCATGAAACCTTTAGCGTAAAAAATATGCACGGCATCGGCATTGGCAGCAAGGTCACCGTACAAGCCACAAGCCCTGACGGAACACAAACAAGCTTTTTCATGCTGGCCCGTCTAGATACACCATCGGAACTGACTTGTTTTAAACACGGCGGTATCTTGCCCTTCATCATGCGTAAGCTTGTACAAGG
>CAYJHX010000361.1:0-2431 GCA_964369395.1 uncultured Desulfovibrionaceae bacterium | reverse complement strand
ATTAACAATGCCGAAAGCAAAGTGCGTCAAGCTGCGAAGCAAGGAGCGCAAGTTATCCTACTGCCAGAGCTTTTTGAACGCCCGTATTTTTGCCAAGAGCGTCGTTATGATTATTACGATTATGCCTTGCCGGTGCTAGAAAATCCTGCTGTGCAACGCATGCAAGTGTTAGCAAAAGAGCTCTCTGTGGTGCTTCCCATAAGTTTTTACGAGCGCCATGGCAATAGGCTTTTTAATACTGTAGCCATGCTCGATGCCGATGGTTCTTTACTTGGTATTTACCGCAAAACGCATATTCCCGATGATCATTATTATCAAGAGAAGTTTTATTTTTCTCCAGGAGATACAGGCTTTAAAGTATGGGACACGGCCTATGGTAAGGTGGGGGTAGGTATTTGTTGGGATCAGTGGTTTCCTGAAACGGCACGCAGTATGGCACTTTTAGGGGCTGAAATGTTGCTGTACCCCACGGCTATAGGGTCAGAGCCCATATTAGAGTGCGATTCTATGCCTCATTGGCAGCGTGTTATGCAAGGCCATGCGGCGGCAAATATTTTGCCTTTGGTGGCGGCTAATCGTATTGGTTTAGAAGAAGTGACGCCGTGCACAGCCAATGGTGGGCAAAGCTCAGCACTGCAATTTTACGGTTCGTCTTTTATTACCGATGCTACCGGCGCAAAAGTTACAGAGGCCGGACGCGATACCGAAGAAATTTTATACGCCACCTTTGATTTAGATGCTTTTGCGCAAGATCGCTTGTCTTGGGGCTTGTTTCGAGACAGACGACCCCATTGTTATGAAATAATTTCGAAATAGTTTTTTGATACCTTGCTGTTTTTGTGCATTTTTTTTAGTAGCGTTTTTGTAAAAAAAAGAGTACTCACTTCAAAAGTTACTGCATGTATGACAATTTTTGAAAAGGTTTTCCCTTTGTTACACCTATAACCTTGGAGAATAACATGGAAAAGAACTTTTGGCAGCAAGGTATGCACAAAGCCATGAGCACACTTGCTATCCCTTTTTGTACGGCCCTTTGTACAACGGCTATGCTTGGCGTGACCGATGATGCTTTGGCCGCGAAAGCCAATGAACAAAAGAAAAAGCCCAATATTTTAGTTATTTTTGGCGATGATATAGGCATTACCAATATTTCTGCGTATTCGCAGGGGCTTATGGGCTATAAAACGCCTAATATTGATAAGCTTGCCAAAGAAGGCACAATGTTTACCGACTATTATGCCGAACAAAGCTCTACGGCGGGGCGTTCTGCTTTTATTACCGGACAAACGCCTTTTCGTACCGGTTTGAGTAAAGTGGGCATGCCCGGTTCTAAATTAGGTATTCAACCTGAAGATGTGACTATTGCAGAGGTGCTTAAAGCTCAAGGCTATAAAACCATTCAGCTAGGGAAAAATCACTTAGGCGATAGAGATGAGTTTTTACCTACAAATCATGGTTTTGACGAATTTTATGGCAATTTGTACCATCTTAATGCCGAAGAAGATCCTGAACATCCTGACTATCCAAAAGACCCACGATTTAAGAAAATGTTTGGGCCGCGCGGTGTTATCCATTCGTTTTCCGATGGAAAAATAATTGATACCGGCCCATTAACAAGAAAGCGCATGGAAACCATTGACGACGATATTGCTGCTCGTGCTGTAGAATATATTGGCAAGCAAAAAGATGCCGACCAGCCTTTCTTCATGTGGCTTAATTTTACGCATATGCACTTTAGAACGCACACCAAGCCAGAAAGTGTGGGACAAAGTGGGCGCTTTATGAGTCAATACACAGATACCATGATTGATCATGACAAAAATGTGGGTTCTGTATTGAATAAATTGGCAGAAATGGGGCTTGATGATAACACCATTGTTATTTATACCACAGACAATGGCCCGCATATGAACTCTTGGCCCGATGCTGCCATGACCCCTTTCCGCGGCGAAAAAAATACCAATTGGGAAGGCGCCTTCCGCGCACCGGCTATTATTCGTTGGCCCGGACATATTCCTGCCGATACGGTGGACAATAGCATCGTGTCTGCTTTAGATTGGTTCCCCACACTTGTTGCTGCCGCAGGTGATACAAAAATTAAAGAAGAATTGCTCAAAGGGCGTAAAATAGGCAATAAAACCTATAAGGTTCACCTTGATGGACATAATATTTTACCCTATCTCACCCAACAAGAAAAAGTGAATCCACGTCGTGGTTTCTTGTATTTTAATGATGATGGTGACTTGGTAGCCTTGCGCGCAGGGAATTTTAAATTTGTGTTTATGGAGCAACGTTTGGCAGGTACTATGGGCGTATGGGCAGAACCTTTTGTAGCCTTACGTCTGCCAAAACTGTTTAACTTGCGTACCGACCCTTACGAAAGAGCAGATATTACGTCAAATACCTACTATGATTGGCTTATAGATCATCA
>CAYJHX010000360.1:0-2436 GCA_964369395.1 uncultured Desulfovibrionaceae bacterium | reverse complement strand
GAAGAAAAACTTAAAGCAAACCTTGAGATTTTACAGGGTGTGCAGCGACGTACAGGCTGTAAAATCTTATTGGCGCAAAAAGCCTTTTCCATGTTTTCGTGTTATAAAACCATTGGGCAGTACTTGGCAGGTACCACGGCCAGTGGCTTGTATGAAGCACGCCTTGGGCACGAAGAAATGGGCGGCGAAACGCATATTTTTTCTCCGGCCTATAAAGACGAAGATTTTGCATCTATTACACAAATTTGCCAGCACATTGTCTTTAACTCTTTGCGGCAATTAGAAAAATTTCGCCACCGTTGCCAAGGGGCAAGCATTGGTTTACGCATCAATCCGCAATGTTCTACGCAAGGAGATCATGCCATTTATGATCCTTGTGCACCGGGCAGTCGCCTTGGAGTGACACGTGAAAGTTTTGATGTAGGGTGCATTAAAGGCAGTGGGGGAGCGACCCTTGAAGGCTTACATTTTCATACCCTTTGTGAACAAAATGCCGACGATTTAGCCACCACCATACAAGCGGTTGAAGAGCAATTTGGCGATATCTTACCGCACATGCGTTGGCTCAATATGGGCGGTGGGCATCATATTACGCGTCCAGACTATGACATTGCTTTGCTAGAAAGCATTGTGACGCGTATACAGAAAAAGTATGATGTGCAAGTGTATTTAGAGCCGGGCGAGGCCATAGCTTTGCGTGCGGGATATTTGGTATGCGAAGTACTGGATATTGTAGAAAATAGTGGTGTTACCACGCTTATCTTGGATGCTTCGGCCGCCTGTCATATGCCCGATGTGTTAGAAATGCCATACAGACCTCCTTTGCAAGATTCTGGTCTTGACGGAGAAAAAGCGCATACCTACAGATTATCTTCCCACACTTGCCTTGCTGGAGATATTATTGGCGATTATAGCTTTGATGCTCCTAAAAATATTGGTGATAGACTTGTTTTTGAAGATATGGCCATTTATTCTATGGTGAAAAATAACACCTTTAATGGCATACCTTTGCCGCATATTGTGCGTATGGACGCACAAGGAATATGCCATGTGGTAAAATCCTTTGGCTATGAAGATTTTAAGCAAAGACTTTCGTAGATAGTGTCGTCAAATGCACCCTTTCGGTTTTCTCTACGTCAGATTTCACAAGCTTTTTCGGTCATGTATGTCTATATACATTCCTTCAAAGCTTGTTTGTCTTTCTTGATACATCTCGAAAATTCGCGATTTGACGACATTATCTAAAAAATTTCATTTTAAGAGCTTTCTTCACCCATAAAAATAGTATTAAAAATATGACAAAACTTACTACACCGAAAAATGATGGCTTCTATATGCCTGCGGAATTTGCACCTCATGAGGGTTGCCTTATGATTTGGCCTTGCCGCCTTGGTTCTTGGCCACATAATGCCAGGGCAGGGCGAGAAGCTTTTGCACAAGTTGCTAAAGGCATTGCACTTTCCGAGAAAGTGTACATGCTTGTGGGACAAGAGGCTCTTGCTTCGGCGCAAGAAGCGTTGGGGCAAGAAAAAAATATTGAATTAGTGCCCATGGAAAGCGACGATGCTTGGGCTCGCGATGTGGGCCCTACCTTTGTCATTGACGGAAAAGGTCAACGCCGTGGTGTGGATTGGGCTTTTAATGCTTGGGGCGGTGCGGTGGATGGCTTGTACAGCGAGTGGCAACAAGACGATGCCGTAGCGAAAGCCTTTTGCGCTGTGGTGGGTGATGCATGTTATGATGCGCGCCCCTTTGTGCTTGAAGGGGGTGCCATTCACAGCGATGGTGAGGGAACAATCTTGGTGACGGAAAGTTGCTTGCTTTCTGCAGGAAGAAATCCACACCTTTCGCGTCAAGCCATTGAAGAACAATTGTGTGTCTATCTTGGCGCTGAAAAAGTTATCTGGCTGCCTCGTGGTATTTTTAATGATGAAACCAACGAACATGTGGATAATATTTGCGCTTTTGTGCGTCCGGCAGAGGTGTTGCTTGCTTGGACAGAAGATATTCATGATCCACAATATGCGTTATCTCAAGCATGCCTTGAGGTTTTAGAAAAAACACAAGATGCTAAAGGGCGCCCTTTTGTCGTGCACAAATTGCCTATTCCCGCAAAGCCGGTATGTATTACCGAGGAAGATCTTACAGGGTATGTATTTGCCGAAGGAGAAGATTTTCGAGAACTTGGCGAACGTCTTGCGGCCAGCTATGTGAATTTTTATATATCTAACGAGCATATACTTTTGCCGCAATTTGGTGATGCGCATGATGATTTGGCTGTAGAAATTGTGGCTAAGGTTTTTCCGCATCGTACGGTATTGCCTATTGCCGCGCGTGATATTTTGGTAGGTGGGGGGAATATACATTGTATTACTCAGCAGATACCTGCAGCCGGCTGAAAAAAAGGCGTCTACTGCGTCAGTTAAAACATTCAGA
>CAYJHX010000359.1:0-2438 GCA_964369395.1 uncultured Desulfovibrionaceae bacterium | reverse complement strand
AAAGGCCACATCATGGGCTCTAACAGCCACATCATCTCTTTTTGAGCCGGACTTAAAATAAAAAGCGCCGACACATAAGCCCCAATGGCAATAAAACCCGCATGCCCCAAGGAAAACAGCCCCGTAAATCCGTAAATCAAATTTAAGGACAAGGCCAATATGGCATTGATAAAGATGAGCTTAAGAATATATATTTGATAATCACCCAAAAAAAGCGCCGCATGATCCACCAAGAGCACGCCCAGCACCATAACACCAAGGGTTAGTAATGTGGTAGGTTGTATGCGCATTAGATTTTTTCCTCCATGCGCTCACCAAAGAGCCCCGTAGGTTTAATGAGCAAGACCAATACCAAAAGCACAAAGGCAAAGGCATCTCTATAGCCAGACAAATGCGGCATAAAGGCCACAGTCATAATTTCAATAAAGCCTAAAACAAGTCCGCCGATAACAGCCCCTTGAATAGAACCAATGCCACCAAATACCGCCGCAATAAAGGCTTTAAAACCGGGAATAATGCCCATATAAGGGTCAATCTTTGGATAGCGCAAGGCCCACATAATGCCGGAAGCCGCCGCAAGAGCCGAGCCTATGCAAAAGGTCAAAGCAATAATGGTATTAACTTTTACCCCTAAAAGGCGTGTTGTTTCAATATCTTTAGAGATGGCGCGCATGGCAAGGCCGGGTTTTGTGCGATACACCACCCATAAAAGCAAACTTACCAAAATAATGGTCACACCGGGCACAAAAGCCGTTAAGGGCAATATGTGCAAGTTACCAAAGCTCCACTTGGTCACCAGCCATTCCGGTTGCAACACAGGGCGAGGTAAGCCCGTAAAAACCACCACGGCTAAGCTTTCAATAAAAAAGGATACAGCAATGGCAGAAATAAGCGCAGAAATTCTGGGCGCTTCGCGTAAAGGTCTGTAAGCCACCCGTTCCACCAGCATACCGCACAACGATGCGGCAGTTATGGCAATAACAGCGGCAAAAGCCCAAGGTAAACCAAAGGCAAAGGTACCAAAAAATACAAAATACGCCCCAAGCATCAAAACGTCCCCATGGGCAAAATTGATCAGGCGTAAAATGCCGTACACCATGGTATAACCAATGGCTATAAGGGCATACAACGACCCCAACGTGAGGGCGTTAAAAAAATGTTGCAAGAACATTTCAAAGCTCATGCGACCACCTTTTAGAAAAGAGTATAGAAAACGAACATGCTAAGGAAAAAGAGCGTTTATCTCTCATAGCACGCACCCATAAAAAAGAGAGAAAAAAGAGGGTTTATCTCTCCTTTCTTTCATTGTGACCAAAGCAAATACTATAAAAGCCCAGAAAAGTACAGCAACATCAATGCTGTATTTTATCGCCACGCAGTATTCACTTTTTACGATGTGTGTATTTCTGCATACGCGCGCATCAAGACTGTATTTTGTACCCCCGCGGCGTCACCATATACGAGCCTAATTGTTTGGTATGGCTATTGCCCACCAGCACCAAGGACAACATGTCTGCCGCTGTGCAGGGAAAGTTTTCCAAAGTAAACACGCGCACTTCTTGATCTGGACGATACGCATTGCGCACGAGCCCCACAGGAGTTTCAAGGCTTCGATATTCCTTGGCAATAGTCATGGCTTCTTCTAGATGTCCCTGCCGCCCACGCGAGCGCGGATTATACAATGCCAGCACAAAGTCAGCGCTCAAAGCCCCATGCAAACGCTGTATAATGCGTGGCCACGGGGTCAATAAATCGCTCAAACTCACACAAGCAAAATCGTGCATCAGCGGCGCCCCAAGCAATGCCGCCGCCGCGCATACTGCCGGAATACCAGGGATAACTTCCACAGAAATGTGTTCTAAAAGGTTTTCCTTAGCAAGTAATTCCAAAATAAGACCAGACATGCCATAAATACCGGCATCACCAGAACACACAATGCTGGTGCACTGCCCTGCTCTAGCTTTAGCAATGGCTGCCTGACAGCGCTCTTGCTCGTGGCGCATGCCGGTGGTAATGATTTCTTTTTGCGCACGTAAAGCTGAGGGCACCATATCTACATATAGACCATACCCCACAATAACTTCAGAGCTTTCCAAAGCCTGCACAGCTTGAGGCGAAAGCAAAGCTGTATCGCCGGGGCCAAGGCCAATCACATAAAGCAAAGGGGAATTTGACATCATTTTCTCACAATATTTTAGGGAAGGCTGATAAAATACTTTTCTTGGGAGGCTCTGCCTTCCAAACCCACCGCCAAAGGGGATAATCCCCTTTGGAAACCTTATATAGTCGCCTCAAAAAAGTAAAATCTAAAAGCTACTCGCCTACTCGCCAACGCTAGTACAGTCGGCTCAAAAAGAGACCTCTGCACAATTCTAAAAAAACGTTAAAACACATGGATTGCTTCGCTTCGCTCGCAATGACTTTCTTTGTAATACCAA
>CAYJHX010000358.1:0-2469 GCA_964369395.1 uncultured Desulfovibrionaceae bacterium | reverse complement strand
TTTTCAAACTTTTCACCAAAGGCTCTTTGAATATAATTTCCCTCTGATTCAGGTATATGCACCTCAAAAGAATCTCTTGTGCTGGTTAGCGTCATATCTTTGAGGGTATCAAACTCTGTTGTTTTCCAATTATATATCTTTACAGAGTTATCTGGAGAAACTCGCAACATAATGCGATCAAGATCTGCAGGGTCAATAAAGGAATAGGCCGTAAAAGAATATTCTTTGACCCCTGCTTCATTGGTATGCACAAGGGCATAGCCACCAATTTCACTGGCATCCGTTCGCACATAGAAGTCAAAATTCTTACCATCTCTTCCTATAACATAGGCCACATATCGACTGGCATCAATATAGGCAGAAGCATAGGCCTCTGCTTCACTTGTATGCTGCATAGAACCAGCCACGTCTTTTGTAACCCTACTGTTCACAACTTTAAGCAATGCATTATTAACTTTTTCAGGAAGAAGATTGTACGAATTCATCAATGCAAGTTGTATCAAATCATAATTTCTTTTGAAAGCCAGCGATTCCTTCCAGTATTTTTCTTGTTCCTTGGGCATAGGAAGTTTTTCTTCGGCTTTTGCTGTGTTGATAAGCTCATACTTTTTTACACCATTGGCCTCAAAACTTGGCCTATCAAAATGCAGCGGGCCGGCAAGATTTTCTTCAGGCAGTGAAATACGCCCTAGGTCTCCCACAAAAGCATTATGAGCAAAGGCATCCACAAATTCCAGCGCATAGCCCGCGTCACTGGGGGTCAATGTCATGATATACGGCTGAACGCCTTCCCCTTCATGCTTATCAAAAACGCCGCGCAATAAATAGGTCATGACTAGAGCCCCTTCTTGCGGTGACTGCAAAAAGCCTTTTAACTCTAAGGAGCTTGGCGTAATCTTTTTCTCTGCCAATAATTTTTGAGCACTGTTTACAATAGCATCTGCACTTTTTTTATCATGCTTTAAGGCATATTCTATATCTAGATAGGCATTATCGCTTCTGCGAAAGGCAAAAGACGCTATATCCCTAAAAACCCCATGCTCAAAAGCGCTATTTTTAACATCTGCAGTCACCACAAACTGCATGAGGTCTTCATCATCAAAAGGATAGGTGGCAACAAAAAAGTCTTTATTACCGCCCTTGTCATCCCAGTAGTCATTTAAAGGCAACAAAAATTGCCCTTTAACTTCATGTTCCAATAAAAGTAAACTTGGATTTCTATAATCAGAGTCTTTAAAGGCTTCTTGCTGGCCGTTTCCGGTTAAGCCTGGAAGCTCATAAAAACTTGCCGTATCATACTCTTGAAGTGCCATACTGATTTCTGTTTCCGAATTATCAATGGTCATTTCAGCATGCCCAGATAAAGGTGACAGCGTAAAGAGCATAAAGCCCCAAAACACTACGCAGCATTGTATACATTTCATGGCAACTCCTTTGTTATACCATAGTACAACATAAAGCATTTGTTTTTATTACGATTACAGTAGATTCTTAATTCCCTGTCAGCCCTTGTACCAAGCCAATAACTATAGGCAAGGTAAAAAGCGAAAGTATCGTCCCAAACAAAACAGCATTGGCGCAAGCATCCACAAGGGCATTATGCTTTAACGCGATGATATGGCACGTTATGGCGCTGGGGGTGGCACACATAATAGTCATGGTGGCAAGGGCTATGCCTGTGGCTCCAAAAGCCACGCTTGTTATATAAACAGCGAGGGGCGCCAATACTAATTTCAAGCCCAAAAGTACCACCTGCTCCGACCATACCACCTTTACCCCTTGCTTCCAACCGGCAAGCTGCGCACTGAGCACCATACCCATACAAAAAAGCGCGCACGGAGACGCCGTAGAACCCAACATTTTACTTATCTCTAAAAGGGGCATGGGTAAAGGAATTTCAGCCAACAAAACAAGAAGCCCTAGAGTAATACTCCAAATAGCAGGGTTAGTCAGTAAGCTCTTGCACAGTCTAGACAAAACCTGACCAGAACTTTTTTTCGAATGTTCTTGCTGTGCCTCTTGGGCAAAAGTTGCTTTTTCAGGCCCCTCTTGCTTCATGAAGGCAGTATTCTCTGCTTGCTTGGGCAGCGTATTACATATGGAAAGAAACACATCGGCTACCACAAAAGACAGCGTAGGCACCATGGCCGTAACCCCTGCTATAACTTTTGCTTCAGCATTATTAGGATACAACAATAAAATTATAGGAATACCCATGAAAGCCACATTGGGAAAGCTTGTAACAAGGCTTCCTTCCATACTGTCTTTCCATGACAATTTCATAAGGCGCAACACTATAAGCGTCAGCACTTGTATGAACAAAAGCCCCAGCAAACAACCTAACACCGCCCCTACATGGATATGTTCGGTACTGCTTGAAGCCAATAAATAAAAAAGCAACATAGGCAAGCCAAACCAATACACAAATTGATTCAAGCACATGGTGGCATTTTTAGGTAAAAAACTGTG
>CAYJHX010000357.1:0-2476 GCA_964369395.1 uncultured Desulfovibrionaceae bacterium | reverse complement strand
CCATTGATGTTTTAAAAGATCGCATTCAAGAATTTGAAGACATTCTTTTAGGTTCTAATGCTTTATATTTTGAAAATGCTTTTTACTGGGTGCGTATTGCGCAAGAAGTACAAGGGCCTTTTTGCCCTCACTGTTATGAGGGTGATAAGGTACTTTTTCGTTTGCATCGTCAGGAGAGCGCTTTTGCCTGTCATCATTGTGGTGCTGTGTATTCTTATGAAAACCGTGCCTTACGCGAGACAGCCGTAGGGGATAGCCCAGAAGGGGTATGTCCTTTGCCTGTGGCGAGGCGTATTCCTTTTGCAGTTCGCTGAAAAAGGAATGTCTGCTTCGTTAAGCTTGCTTTTTGCTCCAGTCTTGTACCAGAAGAGTGCACTTCTTTCGCAAAAAGCTTCGCTTGCCTCGCATCCATCCCTTTTTGAGCGCGCAGGGATTGAATGCGCTGAAAAAGAGACGTCTGCTTCGTTAAGCTTGCTTTTTGTATTGTACCTTTTTAACGATGAAGCGATATGTTTGAGGAGAAAGCTACTTTGTCATCGAAAAAACAGCGTCCCTCACAGGTGGGCGCGGCAAATTCTAGCACGCCCAGTACGCACAATAAGCCGCTGGGCGGTTTGTTTTCTCCTCTTGCGCAATATCCAGGAGCAGGGTATGCTGAGGTGTTTGCAACGGCTCGTAGCGAACCCCCTATAGCAGAGCACAAACCTGCACAAGTGGCTCATAAAACCATTGTGCGCACAAAAAACACCATGGCACATGTACCAGATCATTTTTTTACCTCCGCTCTTTTACTTGTAGATGACGAAGGCAATGCCCGCATGGATAAAAATACCTTGCGCGAGGCGGGTATTGGCAAAATTCAAGTGCTTACTTCTGGGTTATTGGCCGCGCGTTTTTTGTCGCATTATGCCAAAGAAATTGACGCAAAACATATTGATATTATTGTTTGCCATCCGCATTTAGGCGATATGTCTGCTCTGCAATGGATAGAACTTATGCGCTTGCATCCTGTCCTAAAGCATTTGCCCGTACTTGGTATTGCCGGCAGTGAAGATACGGCCAAGCTTTTACGCGCTTTTGGTGGAGGCTTCACAGAAATTTTAGTACGCCCGTATTCACAAGACGACTTGCGTCGTATTTTGTATAAAATGCAAGAAATCACATTGGCAGCACAGTCGCAACGCCAAAGTCAAAGCGAATACGGACAGCGTGAACAAGCGGAAAAAGACAATGCTATATTTGCTAAGGGCTTGAAGCGTTTGGAAAGTTTTCAAAGTGAAGGGGGAAGGGCCGAAAGCTTTGTGCAAGACGGTCTACAATGGCTAAAAATACAAGAATGGGATAAAGCCATTACCACGCTCAATAAAGCCTTGTACAGCCAAGAAATGCGCGGAGAAGCCGAATACGGCTTGGCTGTGGCTTGGCAAGGCAAGAAAAATGTTGAAAAATATTGTTATTACCTCAGTGAAGCCTGTGTAAGTCTTGTGCGTAGCCAAAAATGGGCTAAGGCGCGTATGGCCTATACCCAACTACTTAAGGTCATGCCCAAGGCTGCCAATCCTTTTGTTATTGTGGCTGAAGCGTTGGTGCGTGCGCAAAAATATCGTGAGGCAGAAGGCACGCTGGTGCTGGGGCTTCCCCTAGGCAATGCGCAAGATACCACAGAACGGCTAGCTCGAGCGTGTTATTACAGTGATGATCCCTCGTTTGCTTTAGAAAAAATTCAAAAATCCTTTACAGCGCCCCTTTTACACCCCATTGTCCAAGCTTTGTCCGAAGCGTTAAAAAAAGTGGGTGAAGAGCATGAGCAACGCTTGCAAAAACGTCGTGAAGAACGCGCCGCTTTACGTGAAAAATCGCGCTCCTTGCCTGCCATGGCTTTTACAGAAGAGCGCACGGCTTCTCGTACGGCACAGCCTGGGGTGATGCTTTCTTTGGATGACCCCTTCGATGCCCCCTTTGACCCCGTTGACGAAGAGAGAAATGCCAGTACAAAAATGTCGAAAAAGGGGAAAAAGCAAACTGGCTGGGATGATGCTGAAGCTCTGGACGATATCTCAAGCGCGTCTGCTCTGTCAGGAGTAGAGGGGCACACAGCAAAAAAAGACGCACGGCAAAAAACTGGCAAAAACTCCGATACTCATGCCAAACAAAAATCTGGCTCTAAAACAAGCCACAATGCCAACGCCATTGCGCCTTTACAGCCGCTCTTTGAAGAAGATGTAGCGGTGAACATGTTTTCACCAAAACTCAATGATATTGCCACAGTCATTAAGACTACATGGAAAATTATGAAGGGTAAATAGGGGCAGTCGGCTGAAAAAGTATGATCTACGTCGTCAGACTCGTTTTTTGCTCCAGTCGAGTACCAGAAGAGTACACTTCTTTCGCAAAAAACTTCGTCTTCCTTGTATCTTATCTTTTTTGAACCGACTGCAAATGTCAATTGCCAAGTAATAGGTAGTTGAAAAAGGCT
>CAYJHX010000356.1:0-2497 GCA_964369395.1 uncultured Desulfovibrionaceae bacterium | reverse complement strand
TACTGTTTGTGAATGAAGCCTTCCTAGCATAAAAGCACTACAGATACAAGCTTTTACCCTATATAATTTTTGATGTAAGTTATCACTGGTCGATACTGAAAAACACGCTTTCACGTCTTTTTTAGAAAGGCATGCTAACTCTAAATACCTTTTTAGCAGGCTGTTGAAAACAGCAATTTGCGTCGTCAGCGCAAAAAAGCCAAACTACTTGTGTATCTCTAATACTCCGCGCATTTTAACTTTTTCCCCTTTCTCGCATTTCACTATTCTTGAACAGTCAGCCCTAAATTAACTTTTGCAACAGGCTGTCAAAATTATTTGGAAAGAGGGTCTGAGGGAAATCTCAAAAAAATTTTCCCCCAGTGGGCTTTGTTAATGCCCGTTACTCAATACGCTTTTTTGCACCTTCCTTCTTCTTGTCATATTGACAATATTTCTTTATACAACAACGAAGTGATACCTTTACAAAAAAAAGTTTTCTTAACGTTAGACAGAAAACCACAATAATATATTCAAACATAGTTATACAACTATTTTAAGATATTACAAAACAACAAAGGAGGAAACTTTGCCAGAAGACCGCGAAAATAAAGTGAGTTGTAGCAACTTTACCAATGAAAGAGAAGTAGCTCTTGAGGTTATTTCCGGAAAGTGGAAATCTACCATTTTATGGAATCTTCATCTTGTGGAAAAAATTCGCTTTAATGAATTTTTTAAGATTATCCCCGGCATTACGCAAAAAATGTTGACACAACAATTACGGAATTTGGAAAAAAACAAATTGGTTATACGCACAGTATACCCTTCAACGCCCCCCACGGTGGAATATTCGCTCGCTCCTTTAGCCAAGGATGTTATCCCCATTTTAGAAAGTTTAAGCCATTGGGGAAAAAAAATTATTGCATCCTACAACGAATAATCTCCGACTACGCCAGTTATAACCCACCAATATTTCATACAATTATAAGGCACCAAAAAGTACCTTTCTCACCTTTTTGTTTTTAGCAAACAATAAAGTGCCTTCTTGTGCAATGTTTTTCTTATGGCTATATAGCTCCTCAAGCGCATTACGCGGAAAATTTTTAATGAGGATTTATAATGAAAAGATTTACAATTCCAAGAGACGTGTACTTTGGTGAAAATGCCCTTGAACATTTGAAAAGCCTTAGCGGCAAAAAAGCCATGCTCGTCATTGGTTCTGAAAGAATGATTAAAGATAACACCACAGCAGTTATACAAGCCAATCTTAAAGAAGCCGGCATTGAAAGCACCATCTTTTGTGGCATTGAGGCAGACCCCAGCGTAGCTACCGTTATGCGTGGTGTTGCCGCCATGAATGAATATCAACCTGATGTTATTATTGGCGTGGGTGGCGGTTCGCCCATCGACGCAGCTAAAGCCATGTGGATTTTCTATGAAAACCCCGACTTTACCTTTGAAGAAGCTGCAAAGCCTTTCAACCTTCCTACACTTCGCAAAAAAGCGTATTTTGTAGCCATTACCACCACCAGCGGTACTGGTACTGAAGTGACAGCTTTTTCCATCATCACCGATGAAAAAACCGGAACAAAATACCCCATTGCCGACTATAACATCACCCCAGACGTTGCCATTGTGGACACTAATTTGGTAAAAAGTCTTTCTCCCTTACTTGTAGCCAATACAGGTATGGACGCCATTACGCACTCTTTCGAAGCCTATGTTTCCGTAGTAGCTAATCCTATTACCGACGCTTTAGCTTTAAAATCTATCGAAATGATTGTAAATAACGTTGTGGCATCCTACAATGGTGATGAAGAAGCCAGAAAAGAAATGCACATAGCTCAGTGTATGGCTGGCATGTCCTTCTCCAACGCTATTTTGGGTATCGTGCACTCTATGGCGCATAAGACAGGAAGAATCTTTGATATTCCTCACGGTTGTGCCAATGCCATTTACTTGCCTTTTGCTGTAAAATACAATGCTAAAGTTGCCGGCGAACGCTATGCACAAATCGCTAAATACCTTGGCCTTGCTGGCTCTACCACCGAAGAGCTTGTGGACGCACTTATTGCTAAGCTTGTGGAATTGAAAGCTCAAATGAATATGCCTAAAACCATGAAAGAATTTGGCGTTAATGAAGAAGCTTTCTTGGCTCAGCTTGATGATATCGCAGCAGCAGCCGTAGCAGACCCCTGCACAGGCACAAATCCTCGCGAAATTGACCCTGCAACCATGGCAAAACTGTTTAAGTGCGCTTATTACGGTGAAAAAGTAGACTTTTAATACGTATAATTAAGCCTTTCTCTTTACGAAAACGCGTTTCAACATGCTATAGCATAGTGAAATAGTAAAAATTTCAAAAAAGAGAACAGGTGTGGGGGAAGGAAAGAACCTTTTTTCAAAAAGGAGTTTTTCCCTCCCCCACAAAGTTTTCCTACACAACCCCCCCTCTGCGCAATAAAAAAATCATGGATTGCTTCGTCGCTGCGCTCCTCGCAATGACTTGGTATTACAA
>CAYJHX010000355.1:0-2501 GCA_964369395.1 uncultured Desulfovibrionaceae bacterium | reverse complement strand
TTTAGAAGCCCTTTTTGCCCATGTACATAATAAGATCGCACATGCGGCAAGAATAGCCCCACTCATTGTCATACCACATAACAAGTTTGGCAAGGTTGCCGTCTTGTACTTGGCAGTATTCGGCGTCTACGATGGAAGAGTGGCTGTCGCCTTTGAAGTCGGTGGAGACCAAGGGGATTTCGCTAAACTCCATAATACCTTTCAAGGGGCCTTCGGCGGCAGCCTTTAAGGTGGCGCGCAAGGTGTCGGTATCGGTATCTTTTTCTAAGATGCAGGTAAAGTCTACAGCAGACACAGCCGCAGTAGGCACACGCAAAGCATAGCCGGTAAATTTACCCTTCAAGGAAGGAATAACTTTAGCTACAGCTTGTGCAGCGCCGGTAGAGGTGGGGATAATGCTTAGGGCAGCAGCGCGAGCGCGGCGCAAATCGCTGTGAGGCATGTCCAAAATGCGTTGATCATTGGTGTAGGAGTGGATGGTGCACATGGTACCTTGCTTAATGCCAAAGGTATCTTCTAACACCTTGGCTACAGGAGCCAAGCAGTTGGTTGTGCAAGAAGCGTTAGATACCAAGTGGTGCTTTTGCGCATCGTAGTCTTTTTCGTTAACGCCCATAACAATGGTGATATCTTCGCCCTTGGCAGGTGCGCTGAAGATAACTTTTTTGGCGCCATTGTCCATATGCACTTTGGCTTGATCGGCAGTACGGAAAACGCCGGTAGATTCTACTACAATGTCTACACCGTATTTGCCCCAAGTAAGGTTTTGGGGGTCACGCTCGCAAAAGCAGTGTACTTTCCAATCTTGACCATTTTTGCAGGCTACAATGGCGTCGTCGCCATCGATGCGCACGTCAAGGTTGGCGCGACCATAGATAGAATCGTATTGCATGAGGTGAAAATTGGTTTCGGGTTTACCCAAATCGTTGATGGCAACCACTTCTACGTCATTAGCAAAATCGGTATGTAAAATGCGAAACACCTGACGACCAATACGACCAAAGCCATTAATAGCTACACGAATTTTACTCATGATGGAGCTCCTATGTATTATGTATATATTTTCACGTGTCTGAGAAATAATGAAGAAACCACAAGAAGACACGCAACGAAAGAGCTACATACACGATTGTGAAGAAAAAAGCAAGCTCATATTATGAAAATGATTTTCATAAAACCTAGTAAGTTACTTTTTTTTCGGATCGGTAAATAATCGGCCTCGTACAATGGCATGGCGCCCAAATCGTTGGCGCAAAGCATCTACGGCATTGTCAATTTTTTGATGCTTTTCTTGATCTTCTTGGGCAGCATTTTGAAACAAAAGCCCTTGTTGCGCTTCGGGGTGTGTGCCTTGGTCAAAACCAGAGACTCCTAAGCCGATGAGACGAATTTTTTGCTGTATTTTTACGGCTTCGAGCAATTGGCAGGCTGTGGAAAAAATATGCTGTGTGCCATTGGTGGGCTGGTTAAGTGTGTGAGATCGTGTTATTTGGGTAAAGTCGGCAAATTTTACTTTTAAGGTAATGGTGCGTCCAGAAAGTTTTTTTTGGCGTAAAGAAGTTCCCACTCTTTCTGCTTGAGCAAAGAGCATTTTGTGTAAAAAATCTATATCGGCAGTATCTTGCTCAAAGGTGACTTCGGCGCTTTCCGATTTTTGTTCGTTGACGGGGCAAACGGCATTGGGGTCTTGCCCGTGGGCTTTGCGCCATAACTCTTGGCCGCCTTTACCAAAGCGGCGTTGCCAAAATTCCTCGGGAAAGCGATAAACATCATTGACGGTACGTACACCGAGTTTTTGCAACTCTTGTAAAAACTTCTTACCTACGCCAGGTATTTTTTGTACAGGTAAGCTTTGTAAAAAAGTAGCTACATGTTCAGGGTAAACTATATAAATACCATGGGGCTTGCGCATATCGGAGGCAATTTTTGCCAAAAATTTTCTGGGCGCGGCGCCCACCGAACACGTCAGGCCGCCTGTGGCTGTAAAAATACTGCGCTGAATATGCTGGCAAAGTGTTTCTATGGGGCCAAAGAGACGTTCAAGGCCTTGAGCATCCATATAGGCTTCATCAATGGAAGCTGGTTCCACACAGGGCGAAAAATCTTGTAGCGTGCTCATGACTTTATGCGAAATTTCTTTATAGCGTTGCATGCGCCCTCGCACAAAGATTGCGTGTGGACACAGCTTTTTTGCCATGGTGCCGGGCATGGCCGAGCGTACCCCAAACTTTCTGGCCTCATAGGAGGCCGCCGACACCACGCTGCGGGCACCGTCACCACCTACTACTACGGGTAAACCGCGTAAGTTGGGATTATCCATTTGTTCTATAGAAGCGTAGAAGGCGTCCATATCGATGTGGAGTATCCACGGGATAGGGGGAATAGGAGGAATGGAAGGAGCTTGTGGCATGGCTGTGTATGGATAAAATGTGTTTATGGTATTGGCTATGGGGAGTGTGTGAAAATACGTGCATCAATTTCGCTTTTACTGCGTTCGAGCT
>CAYJHX010000354.1:0-2517 GCA_964369395.1 uncultured Desulfovibrionaceae bacterium | reverse complement strand
GAAGCGAAGCAATCCATGTATTTTAGTGTTTTTTAGAATTATGCAGAGGTCTCATCTCTAATATATTTGCAAACTAAGCACGTTTTGGGGGAGGATGAGGGTTTGGGGGAAGGAGGGCCCTTTTTGGCGCTAGCAAAAGGGCCCTCCTTCCTCCATAATTCCTAAAACATTTGCACGTCTTCAGCTATGGCTAAATACTTTGCCAAATCTTCATTTTCTTTGGGCAAATTGGGCGCACCCAAACGCGCGTTGGCTAAGCGTTTGCCAAGTTCCACAGCGGGTTGATCAAGGGGGTTAATATCCATAAGCCAGCCGGTAAAGACCGTGGCAGCTTCTAAAAGAAGCATAAGAGCACCAGCAGCGTGAGTGTCGATACTGCCCATGCGCACTTGCACAAGAGGAACCTTATGTTGTGTTAAGGCCATGCCTGTACCTAGGGCTTCAGCTTGCAATAGTTCGCCAAAATATTTGTTTTGTAACCATTGCCATGCGGGCGGTAGAGGGTCTGTAAATTGTGGGCCTTGGGGTAAATCTTGTGTTGTTAAGAAAAGGCAAGCTTTGTTGCGTGGCCCATCTAAAAACATTTGGTTTACCGAGTGTTGGTCGGTGGCGCCCACAGCGGCAAGAGGCATGGTACCTTTGCCTTCTTTACCTAAGCTTTCTGCCCAAAGCTGTGCAAACCACGGCCCCAAAGTGGCCCATTGGGGAATATACGAAAAGAAAATAATTTCGGAATACTCTTTTTGCTCCAAAGCATGGGCCCATGCAGCCAAAGCGTAAGATGGATGTTGCCCTATATTGTGCGGCTCTTTTACTAAAGGGCTTGCCACGGAGGCGGCGCCGTCCAATAAACCTTTCCAATCTAGTCCCATAAAGGCTGCTGGCACCATGCCTACGGCAGAAAGAGCTGAATATCTACCGCCCAAATTGTCCGGTACCGTGAGGGAAGCAAAACCGTGCTCTTGCACTTGCTCGCGCAAAAAGCCTTTGTGCTTGTCAGTAATAAGCACCATTTGCTGTGTCCATTCTGCACCGCGATGTTTTTTGAGCCAAGAGCAGCAGAGAAAATACTGCGAAAGGGTTTCAATGGTGCCGCCAGATTTGCTAATGCAAACCACTACGGTTTTCTCTGGCGGTAATTTATCTAACCAGCTGCTGAACGTAGAAGGGCACACATTGTCGGCAATCCATAACCATGGCCCCTTATGGTTAGGGCCGTCTTGTTCCGGCATAAAAGCTTTTTGTAAAGCACGGGCACCAAGGGCAGAACCGCCAATACCCAAAACCAGCATATGTTCAAACTTTTGACAAAGGGGCATAACCCTAGCCATGTCTTGCTCTAATTCTTCACGATACGTCATGGTTAAAAAGGGCAAGGTGGGTAATTCTTTGGCTAAGCGCGCACCAAGAGCTGTGGCCTTTTCGGCTGAAACTAAAGCGTTTTTATCTATACGATCAATAAAGGCATGAGACCATTGTAAACTATGTTTTTGTGACATGGTACTTCTCTCATCAATTTATGATGTTAATCAAAAAGACTGCGTTGTTTACCTCTGGCAAAGCGTTCACGAACTCTTTTATACGTGGCCGGATATACCCCAAAACGCAGCGACCATAGCGGACATTCTTCTTTAGCTGTGCATATGCGTACGTCCATACGATTGCCTGCACAGTCTAAACAGTGCCGCCGGACACACCGTAAGGCTTTTCGGTTATGCTCTTCGGTTGTGGCCTTCGTTGCAGGGGTATCTGTTGTTTGTGGTACTGCTTGTGCCGATACGGGTGTTGTTGTTTGTGTTATTTGCATCACTTCTTCACAACGTAAAGACCAAAGCGCACAGGCATCATCTTCACAAGCCCTTACGCTAGCAGAAGCATTTCCTTGGCAATCAAGACAAAAGCGCCGTATTTGGCGCAAAACATGGGGGCGTGCCATGCATAACCTCTAGGAAGCACAACATTTTTTGTATTTTTTCCCACTACCGCAAGGGCAAGGTTCATTACGCCCTACTTTGGGTTCTGGGCGTTTGTACCCTTCGGGACGGTGGGAAATACCCTCTAAATAGTATAATTTCCCTTCTTCTTCTTTAAAATAGCTTTTTTCAGAAAGGCTGTATACATTCTTATCAATTTCATACACGGCAGAAAAAGTCACCGTATCAAAGACACCTTGCCCATCTTTAGCAGGCTCTTGACCGCATTCGGTGATGTGTAATTGATGCCAAATAATGCCGGCCATATTGTCAGCAATATTACTGTCATCCACCTCATCGCGATAGATGGGATGGGTAGTATCAATAATGTATTGAAAATTATGCAAAGAAAAAGCCGAATAACGTGCACGCACCAAGGCTTCGGCTGAAGGTACGTTTTGGCCATCATGATATAATTTACAACATTTTTCGTAGTCTTGTTGTGATCCGCAAGGACAAAGATTCATAATATTTCCTATAAGAGTGATTTTGTGCAGAGATTTTAGAAAAAAAAAGGTAAAAGGGAAAGGCTTTTTTTCTAAGC
>CAYJHX010000353.1:0-2520 GCA_964369395.1 uncultured Desulfovibrionaceae bacterium | reverse complement strand
TAGCTGAGTAAGTCTTGCACTTCTGCTTGTGTGGCTTTGTCTTGTTGCATCAATTTTGCTAACATTCTGTCATGTGCGGATTTGTTGAGGCATAGGCCTACTTCTGAATAATATCCCATTATTTTTCTCCATAGAAATGAAAGACCATCCCCCCATTTTCGGGAGGATGGCCTTTAGCTTGTATTTTTTGATTCTTCATTACGCGGTGTCGGCATATCTCCACCACATTTTCCTTTGCGGATTCCATTGAAAGCCTGCCCCTTTGAGTAGCTCTTTCTTAGCTTGCGTATTACCCGTAGCCACAATGCAAGGGCGTCCATCGGATGCTGTGACCTGCTGATAGCTGATGCCATCAATGCGGGGTAAACTTTGAAAATGAGCCGATTGTGGCGTTGCATTTGAAGGCCCTGTTTGATTATTTTTGACCTGTGCATTGCTATAATGGGCTTCGTTTATCTGCGCGGCGTTTGCGGACTGTCTTGAAGATGAGGCCCTTTTGGGCGTTGCTTTTGTGTTTCCAACAGCCCCTTGCCCGTCATCGTCTTCGGTGACAATACCCAGCATAGCACAAAGTGCGTATCGTCGGGCATACGTCATGGCGGAACCCATACCTTGCGGGTCTTTCTTGGGGAGTGGCACCACCATGAGCGAGGATTGCCATTGTCCTGACGTGGTATGGGTAAGCTTAGTCATAAGCCCCATGTGTCCATCGCCCATATGTGCCGGTGTGGGCATGGGGAGTTGGGTCATCCAAATATGATTGCCATGCAAAGCCTCACGGCAAGCCTCCATGACAGAATTGAGCGAAGCATAGTTGCTCTTGGTGAAAGGATTCGCCGCGTCTTTGAGCGCTGGCAAGAGCTGCTTTTGTACTGCAAGTAGGGCTTTGGCTAATGCGGTAGTGTCGTGTGATTGGTATTGGTGCATATATTCCTCCTTGAAATGAAAAACCCCTTATCCGCGCATGGCAGATAAGGGGCTTTGAGTGATTTTGGGTAAAGATTTTATTTGTTCAGAAGAGTGATATATAGGTGAAATTATTTGAAAGACAATGTGCAAGGTAACATGCTATTGTTAATTTCTTTCTATAAGACTTTTTGCTGTAAAATTCAACGTCAAATTTACAGCAATTTTATTGCAAGAAAAAAGTGCTGGCTTAACGTTTACTATGCTGCATTGTTTTAGTCGAATGTGCCAGAGTATTATAGTATTATAAAATCTAATTAAGCGTGATAAAGTTTGTAATTTCTAGCTGTTAACTAGATAATAGTTGCTATTTAGTCTCCCTTAGAGCAAATTCAAGACCACTTCCCCAAGGTGCTTCTAACCCTTGATGTGGTAGGCAGTGGTACCACCCACAATGGTATTCGTCAGATAAATCTTATAGATTGGTTGCTAGCCTAGACTTTTCTGCTGTTCATCCTTTCTATTCTTCTAGAATTTTAATGGCATTCTATTTGGTAAACAAGGCATAGGAAAACATTTCGTTTTAACATATTCGACCGAACGAGTTTTGTTCGATTGACGAAATAGGTATGAAGTGTATAAAGTATATAAAATGTGTAGAACTTAAAAGCTTGAATGGTATTATTTTATAAATATCACTTGCTAAACTATAAAAAGAATAAGGAGTTGGTATGAAAAAAGAACATGCTTCACCATCTGTAGCTTTTTTCTCATTGGTATTTTTGGCTTTGGCTTTTTTCGCCCCGCACTTGGCCCATGCCCATGATGAGGGTGTTTTTACCTATCTTGGAACTGTTGATAACAGCAAATGCCGAGAAATATCTGACCGAGAGGGAGAATATCTTTGTTTACGTTTTGAGAAAAAAAACTCTCAGAATAAAATGTATTTATGGGTAGAGCAATACATATACGACAATAAATTTGAACGTCAAAAAAATATTGACTTATTGGTGGCATACCGCCTTAGTGATACTGCAAATTATTTTTTGGCCGCCATACCTAATCCCGATGAAACAAAAACCACAAAGCAAAAAGTTACTTATTTGGGATATGATACATATGCACCAGACTATGCCTCTTATAGGTTTGCTTTAGCCAATGGTAAGGAAACAATGTATATATGCCTTGGGGACTTTTGTAACGACCTAGATAGATATATAAATAAAAAGATAGAAATAGAGCTTAAAGATGAATATTTTTACCATGATGGTGGCGAAGCTTATGCCAAGGCACCTTTTATTCGGAGTTTCAAGCCTCTGCCCTAGCAGCCCGTTGCAAAAGCCTTTCATACAGGTAAAATAAGACTCCTGCATAATTCTTAATACTGTTGAAACACATGGATTATGCAGAGGTCTTAATTTATATATCATCGTTTTACATTTCTTACACAAAAATTCCATCTTCCTTATCGCTTCAAGGCGGGACAGAACTGTTGGCAGTTCTCTTTTTATGCCGTGCAAAGCAAGTTCTTGTGTCTTACAAATAAAGACTCCTGCACAATTAAAAACTCGACTTTCGGACTTAAAAACTGCATAAGTCTATAGAAAATATATT
>CAYJHX010000352.1:0-2534 GCA_964369395.1 uncultured Desulfovibrionaceae bacterium | reverse complement strand
TTATTCATAACAAAACAATAGGGGGTTTACATAAGTAAACTTCATTTTATTTAGAGAGTTCAGATTTTTTTCTTAAAGAATTTTGCAGGCGGCACTCAATATTATATGACTGATGTAACCGAAGACACATTTTTTCTGCAATGGCTGTTTCTTTAACGCTCTTATCATTTTTTTGATTTTCAATATTCATGAGATTTTCTCCTAAAAAATTTTGTGTTAACCACAAAACAGATAATAGGCCTATATAGAAACAAGTCAACGCTGCAATAGAAATAAAAAACTATTGATTATATAAAAAATAGTTGTTGCATACACAACGTTTCTTTTCCTAACTTTTATCGCAAAATTAATTTAAATAAAACAATAAGATAAAAAACACACTGTTCAATGACAACAAAAAATGCTTAATTTCTTTGCCATTTACAGAAAAAAATAGACAATACATGATAAAATAAACATTTACCAAGCAGCTACAACTTCTGCACAGTTTCAAAAAAAAGACCTCATACAACAGGCTACCAACCCATCACATGAGATCTTTCAAAATTACAGAAAATACAAAAGTTACTTGGAATAAGACCCTTTAAATTCGCTCTCAGAATCAAGATAATGTTCTACCACACAAGTATTTGTGTTTTTATCAAAGTATTGCGCAGTATAATAAGGAATTTTAATGCTATTGCCGGGCTTGATACCTTCAAAAACAGGATGAGTGTCATTGCCAATGCCAATGTCATAGGTTTTACCGTCTTTACCTTCTATCAGAAAACCGTAATAACCTTCATGGGGCGTTTCCTTAACATACTTTCCTTCTACAACAAATTTCCCTAGAGTTTTTGTAGGGCAAGATTCGGCGGTATTGGCAAAGGCAGGTGCGTAGGTACCAAAACAAAGCCCTATGATGCCAAGAGTAAGAATTATTTTTTTCATGGTATTTCCTTTATAAAATTTTCATGGATTATCACAATTGTTATCGACACAAAAGCTATTGCACGCGCGTATACGTACCAAATAGCAACGAATCGCCATAGTTTGTTATAGCATCATCGCCCCACGATTTAAAATAAGGCATTTCTGTCACTTGCATAGTTTTTCTGTCTTCAGAAGGCGTAATGTGCAAGAGAAAAATGCCCGCTTCCGTTGGGGATGCAATGCTCAATTCCCCTTCAGCAATAAAGGCATTACCTTTATCATTAAAGAACATAATTTGTGCATAATGCCCAACATCGCCCAAGGTGTTTACCCCTTGTTCGTAAATTCTCATACAATTACTTGTGGCTTCGTCACAATAGACACCTTCCCATGAAGGCATTTGTGCTGTTTCTTCAGCAAGTGCGTTTAAGGGCATAATAGCGGTAAAAGCAAACAAAAGCATGCAGTAATATATTTTTTTCATGATATTATTTCCCTTTTGTGGTAGTGGACAAAGACACAACGGCGTAGGTTTTTATGCTTTTCCAGAGAATGGGTTTTAACTCTGCAGTTAAAGTGGCCACTTCCTTTTTTTCAGGGTCACGCAACACGCCTTTGACAGCAATATTTCCTGTATCAAGCACCTTGGCTTCTTTTACTTGCGCCCAATAGGCAGGCGCCCCGCCAGACATGCGTAAATGAAATTCCTTCCCGTCAAAAAACACCGAGCCGTATTGCTTTCCCGCAGTAAGGGCAGGCAAATCATAATCAAAGAAGCGCTTTATGGCAACTTTTACAGCTTCATAAGGCACAAGACGCTCTCCTAAAGGAGCAGAGCCGCCGCTTTTAAGAAGGGTAGGCGCAAGGCGTGCCTTACTTAACTTATACATATTTTCTACATAGTGCCCACCAAAGTAAAGAAGGTCTTCGGGGTGCGCAGGGTCTAAAAACTCTTTGGGCTGCACAGAAGTAAGATAATTTCTTGTTAATTGGCTTAAAACAATACTCATACGTTTTTGCGCCTCTGGCCCTACATCTTCCGTAGCGTTAGCCGAAAGAGTGCTCCCCAGCAACAAGCAAAAACAAAATAAACTCGCTAAAATACGTTGCATTTTTCCCCCTTTGAGGAATTAAAAAGTTATTTATTGCCTATAGTTGGACTACCATAAAAGACTACCCGTGAAAAGATTTTTTTGAAGACGCCTTTTAAGCAATTGAAAAGGCATATCGTAATAAACTGGTAAGTACATACATGTGACAATGACTTCCGTTGTAAATGTAAGTCATTGCCCACTTTATCTCTTATCAGCCCGTTGAAAAAGTCTGTTTCATAAAAAATTTCTGGTAAAATATCATTTTTATTATTTTTCCGCAGGCTGTTCAAAAAGCGTAAGATACGAGGAAGACGAAGTTTTTTTGCGAAGGGAGTGTACTCTTCTGGTACTTGACTGGAGCAAAAAACAAGTCTGACGACGTAGATTGCACTTTTTCAACAGCCTCTTATTGCCACAACTCTTTCAGCCATACAGGCACAGCGCAAGGTTTGCCCTTATCATTAACCACGGCATGCGTAGTGCTTCCTTCAGCCAATAGCTTCGTCTTGTCTTCGTTCCATATTTCAT
>CAYJHX010000351.1:0-2541 GCA_964369395.1 uncultured Desulfovibrionaceae bacterium | reverse complement strand
CGAAAATCAATCGCTTAACGGCGCAAGTACATTGCGCCTACTCTTGATTTATCGGTCGCATTGACTGCTGTCAACGCTCCATAAGACTCCGCACAATGAATTGTGCAGGAGTCTTAAAATGTGCATTTTTACTTTTTCTAAAGAAACAAAAAAAGCACCTAAAAAGGTGCTTTTTTCTGAAATACGTTTCGTTTTTTACGAGTGACTGATTTCTAAAGAAGTTTTGGCAATAAGGATACTTACATCATTATCATTGGTAAACTCTACATAGGTTTTACCGCCAAGATTGTGCTCAGCTTGCCCTTGTCTCCATGCATTGTCATCAATGCTCACCTTATCGTGTGTACATCGCTGCACGCCATCAAGGTTAGCAAATATATCATGCATGGTTTCTCCAGCAACTTTATTTGAGTTAGCCCCAAAAACAACCATATCAACTCCGTCGAAAGCATTGGTGCTCATACTTGAAGCAATAGTATTAAAATCAGCACCTTGAGCTAAAAGCACATCTACAGTGTTCTCTGAGTACTCCGAATCCATGGCTAAATCAAAGTCAAAAGCATTGCCAAGCTCTAAATCAAACTCAAGATAGTCGCCTTGAGTTTGGGTGTTTTCTTCGGTATAATCACTAAAGATATCTTCTTCAATAAAGATAATGCCGTCGCCATTGTCGACATCCCAAAAATGAATGCCGCCATCAATGTCTGCCATATCATCATCAATGAAAAGAGTGGGGGCATCTGGGGATGATTTTTTTGGCACCTCATGTGTTGCTGCGTCATCCTCTATATGACTTTCGTATTGCAGAGGAAATGTGGTTTTCATAATATATCCTTTTTAAAACGCAATACAGCAAATATTTTGCAAAAAAGCATAATACCTAACCGTATACGTATAAAACGTACAGTAAAAAATAGGAGATAAATAGAGCGTTTGACGACAGTGCAAACGACGAGGTAATCCTCAGGCATGAAGCCCACAAGTCATAAACATTCAGAGGACTTGAAAAATAGGGGAGTAACACAAATGTAAGCGTCACTCACACGCAATATTGCGTAGGTTGAAGGTAGGCTTTTGTCACAAAAATGTCAATATTTTTTTAGTATTTTTTGTACTATACAAAGAAAATGTTTGAGTGCTGTTTATGAAAGTACAAAATCTTTTATTTTTCAAGTGGTATATGCTTCTGAGCGTACACAAAATTGATTATTACAATAAAAGAGACTTTTATGCGCAGGTGCTTAAAAAACAAAAACTTGTGCATATTTGCACATAAGGGCTTTTTTAACTTGCTTTCTCCGTTGTTGCAACGTAAAATTATTGCTTGAGGGTTAGTTGGGTAAAACTATGTTTTCATGCATAGTTTTTGGTTGTGTCTTCAATGCCTTTTTTTGAGAGTTTTTGAAAAAACTTTGAATGACAAAGCAATATTGCAATTATTAACGAAAGTTTAGGAGAGTTTTTTATGAAACGACTTTTGATTTTATCTTTATCTGCAGCTCTTGTGCTCATGTCTTCTCTCGCTTTTGCCGAAAAGCGCCTGACCATGGGAACTGGTGGTACTGCTGGAGTGTACTATCCCCTTGGTGGTGCTATTAGCCAAATTTTAAGTACAAAAAGCGATGGCGCTTTTTCTGTAACTGCACAAACTACAGGGGCTTCCGGCGAAAATATGCGTCTTATCGAAGCTAATGATGTGGATTTGGCCATTGTACAAAATGACGTAGCAAACTCTGCCTTTAATGGCATCGAGCCTTTTAAAACAAAACTTGGTAAGGTTCGCGCCATTGGTCGTTTGTATCCAGAATATTTACACGTTGTGGCAAGCACAAGCAGCGGTGTAAAAAAGTTTGAAGATTTTAAAGGTAAGAAAGTTTCTGTAGGCGCTCGTGGTAGCGGTAACGAAGTAAATTGTCGTCAAATCTTTTCTTTCTACGGTCTTGATTACAAAAACGTAGACCCTATCTTCTTGCCCTATGGCGAAACTGCCGATCAATTTAAAGATCGTAACTTAGACGGCTTTGTCTTTACCATTGGCACACCTAACCCTGCCATTCAAGACATTACCACCGCTCAAGAAGTGGTTTTTGTACCTCTTGATGGCGAAAAAGCCGATGCCGTTGTGGCTAAGTTCCCTTATCTTGTAAAGGGTGCTATTCCTGCTAAAACGTACAAAGGACAAGACGCTCCTGTGCCAACCTTGTCTGTGCAAGCTATCTTGGTTGTTAACGAAGACATGAGCGAAGAAGACGCTTATAAGATTACCAAGCTTTTATACGAAAACACCGATAGCATTGCCAAAGCCCACAACAAGGGCGCCGAAATCATGGCTAGCAAAGCTCTTGACGGTATCACCATTCCTTTTCACCCTGGCGCTGCCAAATATTTGAAAGAAAAAGGTATCATGAAATAAGCTTTGTTTTAAACTTGTAATGAAAACGGCATGGGGGCAACTTCATGTCGTTTTTTTATGGAAAATAACAATTAAAGAGTCTTGCACAATTACTTTTTCAGTATAATTTTGTGAAAATTGTAAAAAAG
>CAYJHX010000350.1:0-2545 GCA_964369395.1 uncultured Desulfovibrionaceae bacterium | reverse complement strand
CTTTCCATGGCGCTGCGCAATATGTCGATGATAAAACAGGCATATGCAAAATGGTCTTTTACTACGATGAAGAAAGCACCATTAAAAGCCCCTATTTTAAGTAAATTATTTTTTAGCAAAAGCCAACGTCTTCGGCACCCGTTGGGTGGCTATTTCGCTCCACTCGTAATGACTTTCGTTATAATAGCAAGTCATTACGAGGAGCATCTCAGCGAAGCAATCTAAGTTTTTGTAATTATACAAAGACCTTATAGCAAAAGACTATTTAGTCACCATGCCAGCGGCTATGCGCCTAGCCAATTCTTGCGCTAACAGAGTTTTAGTGTTTGCATCAAACTGAGCTTCTTCACTAAAAGCCGCCATGCGCACCGATTTTTTTGTCAGCACGCTGGGCGTGGCCGCCGTAATGGCCACCATATTATATCGCGAACTGGTGGCAATTTTGCGTGAAACAACATGTACATCCAGCACAAGACCTACACCGTTGTTCATGGCGCCATTGTTCACAGCAACACTTTGCCCACTACCTACACTAGCCCATGCTGTGCCGTAGTCGCCGGCAGCATGAACCCTACTTTGTGCTAGAACACCGCCATACACCGGCGTAATATGCACAATATAGCCCGCTTCGCTGGGGGCAGATGTCACAGTGAAATTTTGCGTGCTCAGGCTTTGCTCCAAGGCTTGCTTGATAGTAGCGTCAGCAAAGATAGTGCTTGCACCCACATACACATATACCTGTTTATTTGAAGCTTTTTTCAAAGCAAAAGACGGCATAGTTGATGCCGATACAGCCTTTGACGACACTTGCGAAGTGGCGCTATTTTGCTCTACACAAGCACACAGCGCCAGCACGCTCAAACACATACAAATTTTTCTTACCATAACAAACCACTATTTCTGCTAGATTTTTTGCGACAAAATTACAATTACTCAATATTTCCTTGCTATTACTTCTGGAAAGCACGTACCACGGCCCAAGCAATATTGTTCAGCGCCGTACTTGCCGCATCTTGCATACTGATACCCGAAGCAGAAACTCGTTCGCTCACACGCGCCCTATGCACTTGCCCGTTTTGTTCGCGCACGGTAACAAAAGCGTCCATTTGCCATGCATTATAAGCCACGGTATTGGGGCTGCTTGCGCTCACACCCAAGGCAACACCGCCCATAAGCCCCACACCTGCACCTATCAAAGCACCTGTACTGCCGCCCATAACGCTACCTAAAGTCACCCCAAGCCCCGTAGTGGCTGCAGTAACACCCACTGTTCTAAGAGCATCGCCGCCACCGCCCCCTTCAATGGGAACCTGCATAAACTTTTCTAACACAATGCTCACATCATAATCTGCACTGCCAGGACTGTTGGTTTGCGTTGCGTTCACTTCGCTTTGCAGTAAGGCATAAAGGGTGCCTGCCAAATCTTCATGGACTTGGGTTTGATTGGTCACCCGCACATGCACTTGAGGATCATTTTTTACAGGTGGCAAATTCAGCTGCGCCTGTGCTGGACCTTGATTGGGGTTGCTATTATTATCTGCGCTGCCATAGGGTGGCGCTTTTGATGCGGCACAAGCGCTTAACATCACACACATAATTAAAAATGGAATCATAAATTTTTTCTGCATACTACTCTCCTAAGCATTGTCTATACAAACTACTTTTTTAAAAACATACCCAAAAAGGCACACACTTTTCTCAAGAAGTGTGCCGCAACATACTGTCTCCGTAAAAAGAGTCTCTTCGTAAAAAAACCACAAAACCTTGAAAGGTATTTATGATATTTATCCGAAAAAGCACATAAATTTTTATTCGAAGATAATCAAAAAAAGCCTCATCGTAACAGTATTAAGTATGTTTGCTACAAAATTATTCTTTCTTTGTCCAGAAAATTAGCTAGAAATGCCATAACCACACTTGACGAATAATTTTTTTGCCGTATGTTTCTGTTGACAAAACACTCCCCAGTTGAGGAAGACAAAAGGCATGGCAAAAAATCTTATTATTGTAGAATCACCCGCCAAGGTAAAAACCATCAAAAAATTTCTGGACGCAAAATACCAAGTGCTCGCCAGTGTTGGGCACGTGCGCGACCTCCCCTCTAAAGAATTAGGGGTGGATGAAGCCAATAACTTTGCGCCACAATATCAAGTCATTGACAATAAAAAGAAAGTTGTCAGCGATTTACGCGCCGCCGCCGCCAAGGCTGACGTAGTCTATCTTGCCCCCGACCCCGACCGCGAGGGGGAAGCCATCGCCTGGCACGTAGCCGAGCTCATTAAAGATAAAGTAAAAGATATTCAGCGCATACAATTTAACGAAATTACCGCCAAGGCCGTGCGCGAAGCTTTGGCCCACCCGCGCCCTCTCAATGAAAATCTTTTTGACGCCCAACAAGCCCGCCGTATCCTAGATCGCCTTGTGGGCTATAAAATTTCACCCCTCCTCTGGAAAAACGTGAAACGCGGCATTTCCGCCGGACGTGTGCAATCGGTGGCTTTGCGCCTCATCGTGGAACGCGAAGAAGAGCGCCGCGCCTTTACCC
>CAYJHX010000349.1:0-2559 GCA_964369395.1 uncultured Desulfovibrionaceae bacterium | reverse complement strand
TTTTTAAGGAGAAAAATATATGGATAAAAAAGACGATTTTACCTTAGAACTGATAGATGACAAGCAAAAGCAATCTGCATCTGCGCAAGAAAAAGTGCAAGAGCACGCACAAAGCGCATCAAAACCAGAGCCTTTATCTTTGTCTGGTTCACAAAGTGCGCAAAGCGTGGTAACTAGCGCCTCGGCAGATTCCCCCCTTACTGTCACTCTTTTGCAAGAGTTAGTGCGCCTTTTACAGCCAAAGCCTTTTCGCAAGCGTCACCCCATTTTATTTTGGGGTTTTATTCTATGTTTAGGCTTCCTAGGTTATTGCGCTTTTATGCCTGATGAAAGCCCCATAGGAAGCTCCGACCGCATTGCTGTGGTGCGTGTGGAAGGTGTCATCCTTAAAACAGAACCACTGCTCAAGTGGATTTCCAAAATTGAAAAAACACCTTCGGTAAAAGGGGTTCTTTTGCGTATTGATTCTCCGGGGGGCGGCGCTGCAGCTTCGCAAGAACTGTATTCAGCCTTAGTGGAGCTTGGCAAAAAAAAGCCCATTGTAGCCTCTATGGGCTCTGCAGCGGCTTCCGGTGGGCTTATGGTAGCCATGGCAGCACAGCACATTGTGGCAAATCCTAGCACCATTACCGGCTCTATTGGGGTGCGCATGGATGTGTTACAAGTGCACAAATTGCTAGAAACACTCGGTATAGGGCAAGAAACACTCTCCACAGGCAAATATAAAGATGTACCTTCTGTCATGCGGGCTTTAAATCCCGAAGAGCGCGATTATTTACAAGGGGTATTACAAGACCTCTATGAGCAGTTTACCACAATGATAGCCGCAAGTCGCAAAATGCCCCTGGGTGAAGTGCAAAAATTTGCTGACGGGCGTATTTTTACAGGAAAAGAAGCACAACGCTTAGGGCTTGTGGATAGCCTTGGCGGACAAAGCCTTGCTCTAGCCGAATTGTATAAACGTACCGGCATTAGTCCAGATGCCGATCTGTACGAACAACCTAAAGAGTTAGAAGCCTTTTATGAAGAGTTGTTAGAAAGTATGGTACATGTTGTACTACAAAACAAAGAAAATTCGGCAGTTTTTTTGTATAAATAACAGCAACAACGCCACAAGAGCTTAAAGCTATTCACAAAACTTTCTGGGGGAAAACTTTTTTGAAAAAAAGCTTTTCCCCCAGCCCCCCTTTCAAAATAACTTCCATTATAACATATGCTTAAAATAGCATAATTGCATATCCTTTTGAAATATGTGTCATAATTTCAAAGGTATTTTTACAGCTCTCTTTTCTCTTTCTCTTGAAAATATGTACGTACCCTTGTTAAGACATCGGCAAAATAGGCCTCATAAAAAGCATCGGTCACAAAGGTCGGTATATCTCTATCCCAAAATTGGCGGCCTAAGTTTTTATACACATTGTGCATTTTTTTATCTTGTGTAGGGGCCGTATTAATTTGCTCATAAGCTTGCGCCCACGATATATACTGTGCCTCGCGCAAGGCAATGGCTTGTCCCTGTTGAAAATGCACATTTTGCTTCACCATACTGGCATGCACCCAAGCAAGCCCCAGCGAAATACATTGCGAATGCACATGGGGAAAGATTTCCATATAGTCCCCATGTAAAAAATATCTCTGCGAAAAGCTAGGGCTTACAATAAAAGTATCGCCAAAAAAACCGTTAAACAGCGCCCTTCTATCTAAATTATTTGATGTGTATACATACAATTCATCTTTACAGTAGCATATATTAAGCCCCCCTAAGATAAGTGTATACTTTTTGGGGCCAATAAGAGCCTTGGCAATATTTCTTTCGCAATAGGCATAGGTGTTACTATGCCCCTGCTGCATGGGGGGAATATGTTCGGGGCCAAGATTAGGGCGGGAATATTTATACAACATGGCTTTAATAAAAAGCATTTTCTCAGTAAAATAAATTTGATCCCCATCTATTTTCATATAGTACGCATAACGCACCTTGGTGTAGCCAAAATTATAAAATTGCGCCAAATGCCCCAGTGGCCTAGCCCGCGACACACCGCGAATTGTCCCCCATTCTAAAGGGTACCAAAAAAGGCGTATCTTCTGCGGATAACGCTGCGCATATTCATGTAAAATAGCCTCTGTATCGTCGCTAGAATCGTTATAGGTAACAATAAGCTCGTCTAAAAAAGGTAAGCACGAATCAAGGCAAGCGCGTAAAGTTACAGCTTCATTGCGTACTCGTAAATGCCCGCTAAGACCAAAAGAGCGCGGCGTATTGAGACGCATAAAAGCTTCTTCGGGCACGGCAAAATCATGAGGGCAAAAGACACGCGAATTTATGTATGACATGACCACCTCACCGTTATCCTGAGAACATATTGATATTTCTTTCTTTTTCCGGGGAAGAGGGGAAACTTTCCCCTAAAGGGACAAGTGCTAACGCCAAAACGTTTCCCCTCTCGCCCAAGCTCCCTCTCGCCTCCAAAACGCGCTTACTATTACATCATACGGCAACAGTACACTTTATAAAAACAAGATATTGTCGCAAAGTAAAAGTTTTTGAGGGAGGGGGTG
>CAYJHX010000348.1:0-2564 GCA_964369395.1 uncultured Desulfovibrionaceae bacterium | reverse complement strand
GGCACTTTATGTATAAAAACCTTTGGCAAAGTGGTGCAAAGCAATGCGCACAGTCCGGCAAATATTTTACAGCAATGCTCTACATGGCATATGAAAAACCTTGACGATGGCATAAAAATGGTTATTGATTTTCCTAAAGAACTCGTTGCACCGTAAACGGGTTGTGAAAAAAAGATGCCTATGGCTAGGCTTTTTTTATTGTGCTAACGGAATTTTATCATACGTTTTTTGCAAAAAATATTCTCACTTTAAAGGTATTTTTTGAAACTTGCGTAGTATAAAAGGATGAATGCTTAAACGCTGTTATTCACAGAATTTCATTTTATGAGGCTTGCATGCTCCAAAAAAACCGCTTATTGACCCCCGGCCCCACGCCTATTCCTTCTCGTGTTCGCTTGCGTATGGCAGAAGAAATGTTGCACCATCGTAAAAACGTTTTTAAAGAAGCCATGCAGGCTTTGCAGCCTAAAATGCAAGATCTTTTTGGTACAGAACAAGTGGTTCTTCCTCTAACTTGCTCGGGGACAGGCGCCATGACCGCCGCCGTGCACGGTCTTTTTGCCAAGGGTGAAAAGGTGCTGGTGGTCAATGCCGGAAAATTTGGCGAACGCTTTGGCAAAATTGCCATTACTCGCGGCCTTATTGTAGAAGAACTGATTTTAGAGTGGGGCACCACCGTAAGCGGTGCGCAGATTGCCAAAATTTTAGATGCAGATTCTAGCATTAGCGGCGTACTTATGCAGTTAAGCGAAACGTCCACCGGTGCTTTACATCCTGTAGAAGAAGTAGCCGCTATTACTCGCCAGCGTAATGTGTTGCTTGTGGTGGACGGTATTTCTGCCGTGGGCATTTCTCCTTGTCCGTTAGACGCTTGGGGCATAGACTGTTTACTTACCGGCTCCCAAAAAGGGCTTATGGTACCTCCCGGCTTAAGCTTACTGGCCCTTTCTGCCCGCGCGTGGGAAAAGGCCGAAACCATACCCCAAGACTGTTTTTACTTTAATCTTCTCAAAGAAAAAGCCAATGTGCTTAAAGGGCAAACCTTATTCACCTCGCCGGTGAGTTTGCTTCTTGCTCTTGATGAAAGCCTTACCATGATTTTTGAAAATGGCCCTAGCAAAACGGAGGCATTGGACGCCTTATACCGCAAACAATGGGCATTGACTATGATGGCCCGTGCCGGTGTGCAAGCTTTAGGTTTGACGCCCTTTGTGCAAGAAAACTTTACGTGGGGGCTTACCTCGGTGCTCTTGCCAGAAGGGGTTGATGGTACCAAAGTGGTGAGTCTTGCGGCGCAAAAATACGGTATTATTTTTGCCGGAGGGCAAGACCATCTTAAGGGGCGCATTGTGCGCATAGGTCATATGGGTTGGGTAGATTGGGCCGATGTGAGCGCGGGCTTATACGCATTGGCTGCATGTATTAAAGAAGTAGGGGGCTATTTTGCCTCTCGTGATTATTTAGAAGAGGCGCTTTGTGCCTATGAAAATGCTTTACAAGCGCCTTACGGAACAGCCATTGCGCTAATACGGAGTTAATTTATGGAAAGTGCAGCAAGAAATGCGGTGAAAGCCATGCCACAGGTGACATTTTCTACCTTTATTTTGTCATTGGCTTCTTCGGCCCTTATGCAAATGGGTGAAGTGCCCAATCCCGATACAGGACAAATGGAAGAACAATTAGACTTAGCTCGGCATACTATTGATATATTAGAAATGTTAGAAGCTAAAACCTCCGGCTGTTTAGAGGAAGAAGAGAAAATGCTGCTCAAAGACATTCTCTATGAAGTACGTATGAAATATGTCATAAAAACCAAATAATTTTTAGAAAAAGATAGAAACAATGAAAGAATGCAATACATTTCGCGTAGGTCTTATTGGGGTGACTGGTTATACCGGCATGGAGCTGACACGTTTGCTTACCATGCATCCTTCTATGCAATTAACGTTGGCAGCGTCGCGTTCTGAAGCGGGTAAAGTGCTTGGCGATCATTATCCTTTCTTACGCGGTTTGCCCGGCGCGGATGTGGTGATTACGACTCCCGATGTAGATAAAGCCTCAGAAACATGTGATATTGTTTTTCTTGCCGTGCCTCACAGTACAGCCATGACCATGGGGGCTGCCTTGTGTGCCAAAGGGGTGAAAGTCGTAGATCTTTCCGCAGATTTTCGCTTGCGTGACGGTGAAGTGTACGAAAAATGGTATAATATACCACATACCGAACCGGAAACCCTGCGTAAGGCTGTGTATGGTTTGCCAGAATTGTATGCGGCGCATATTGTTGATGCACAAATTGTGGCAAATCCTGGGTGTTACCCTTCAGCGGCTATTTTAGGTTTGTATGCGGCGCTTAAGCACAATCTTATACATACCGACGGCATTGTTATCGACGCCAAATCCGGCACCACGGGAGCAGGGCGCAAAGCCGCTGTAGGTTCGCTGTTTTGCGAAGTGTCCGACACTTTTAAAGCGTACAATTTAGGTAAGCATCGTCATACGCCGGAAATTGAGCAAGAGCTTTCTGCCATAGTGGGCAAAGATATTGTACTTTCGTTTAATACGCA
>CAYJHX010000347.1:0-2597 GCA_964369395.1 uncultured Desulfovibrionaceae bacterium | reverse complement strand
TCGGTGGCTTTGCGCCTCATCGTGGAACGCGAAGAAGAGCGCCGCGCCTTTACCCCCGAAGAGTATTGGCTCTTTAAGGTGTTGTTACAAGCTGACACACCGCCCACCATCAAGGCCGATTTATACAAAATTGAAGGCAAAAAAGCCCATGTACCCAATGCCGAAGCCGCCGATGCTTTAGAAAAAGCCCTACAAGGCAACCCCTATATTGTAGAAAAAATTGAAGAAAAAGAGCGCCAAAAAGCGCCCATGCCTCCTTTTATTACATCTACATTGCAACAAAGCGCTAACCAGCGCCATGGTTATACAGCCAAGCGCACCATGACTATTGCCCAGCGCCTTTACGAAGGGGTAGAACTTGGCGAACAAGGCCTCACGGCCCTCATCACCTATATGCGTACCGACTCTATCCGCATTGCCGATGAAGCCAAAGACGCCGCCGCCGATTTTATCCAAAAGCAATTTGGCCCCGATTATCTGCCCGCTAAAGGCGCCAAAACCGCCCGCAAAGGAAAAAGCAAAGCCAGCGTTCAAGATGCTCACGAAGCCATTCGCCCCGTAGATGTGCATATAACTCCAGACATGGTAAAAGGCTACTTGCCTCCAGAGCAATTTACGCTGTACCGACTCATTTGGTCGCGTTTTGTAGCTTCGCAAATGGCTGCAGCCCGCTTTCACGATACCACAGTGACCATTGCTTGTGGCCCTGCCCAATGGCGCGCCAAAGGCAACCGTCTACTCTTTGCCGGCTGGACAGCAGCCTACCCCCGCTCTTCCGAGGAAAGCGAAGCCGATTTACCTTCCTTAAAAGAAGGCCAAGAGCTTAAACTGGAAAAACTCACCAAAGAGCAAAAATTTACCCAACCTCCGGCACGCTACACCGAAGCATCCTTGGTGCGCGAACTCGAAGAGCAAGGCATCGGGCGCCCCTCTACCTATGCCAGCATCATCTCTACCTTACAAGACCGAGATTATGTGACTTTGGCCGAAAAACATTTTGCACCCACTGATTTAGGTTCTGTGGTTTGCGAACAATTACGCAACCATTTTACTACCCTCATGGATGTGGGTTTTACAGCCCAAATGGAAGGTAGCTTGGACAAAGTAGCCGATGGCGAACGCAATTGGGTGGATCTTATGCAGGCCTTCAACGCCGATTTTATCCCCACTCTCGATGCTGCCGCCAAGAATATGCAAACCGTCAAAGGCGGCATGGATACGCAAATTGATTGTCCTCAATGCAGCAAACCGCTGGTCATTAAATTTGGTAAAGCGGGCAGCTTCCTTGCGTGTTCCGGCTATCCAGAATGCTCCTACACCTCCAACTTTGAGCGCGACGAAAACGGTGTGGTCATCCCCGTGGCTCGTGAACAAGTGGTACAAGAAGTGGTGGGCACCTGCCCTGAATGCCAAAGCGACCTTGTCATCAAAAAAGCCCGCACAGGCAGCCGTTTCATTGCTTGTACCGGCTACCCAAAATGCAAACACGCCGCGCCCTTCTCCACAAAAGTGCCCTGCCCTCGTTGTGAAAAAGGCGAGCTTGTGGAAAAAAGCTCTAAAAAAGGCAAAATTTTCTATTCTTGCAATACCTATCCCCAATGCGATTACGCCCTATGGGATATGCCCATTGCCGAGCCTTGCCCCCAATGCGATTCGCCTCTACTCACGCGTAAAATTATGCGCGGCGGCGCCACAAAAATTGTTTGCCCCGAAAAAACCTGTAATTACGTTAAAGAAGACGAATAAAACGCGATTCCATCAGCGTTTACGTATAATTGCCCCTTAAGGAGAAAAAATCATGGCAAATCCTAATGTACTTATCGAAACCACTTCCGGCGATATTCTTGTAGAACTCTTCCCCGAAGCAGCCCCCAAAACCGTGGAAAACTTCCTCGCCTATGTGGATGACGGCTTTTACGCCAACACTATCTTTCACCGCGTTATCCCTAACTTCATGATTCAAGGCGGCGGCATGGGCGCCCGTATGGACGAAAAAGAAACCAATGCCCCCGTGGAAAACGAAGCCAATAACGGTCTTAAAAATGACAAAGGCACCATAGCCATGGCTCGTACCATGGATCCACACAGCGCCACTGCACAATTTTTCATCAACCACACCGATAACGATTTCTTAAACCATAGCGAACCTACCATGAGCGGTTGGGGCTATTGCGTGTTTGGCAAAGTGATTGAAGGTATGGAAGTGGTTGACAAAATCGCTAAAGTAAAAACCAAAAGCATGGGCATGCACGACGATGTGCCCGTAGATATGGTCATGATCACGAACGCTAGCCGTTTTGAATAAGAGCTTAAGAATATTTTGACTTTTTTCTGGAGGGAACTTTCCCCTAAAGGGACAAGTGCTTGCGCCAAAAAGTTCCCCCCAGCCCCCCTCAAAACGCGCCACATTCTTCGTATACACAACGCATTTTGTTTATACTTTAAGAGAAAATAGTCAATTAAGATGCGCGCTCTATTTTTCTTACAAAAACGCCCTGCATAGAAATGTCTATGCAGGGCGTTTTTGTAAGAGACTACATTGAGACCTCTGCACAATTACAAAGGCATGGATTGCTTCGTCGCTACGCTTCTCGCAA
>CAYJHX010000346.1:0-2601 GCA_964369395.1 uncultured Desulfovibrionaceae bacterium | reverse complement strand
GTTTGACGCATGGCCATAAGCGAAGCTTCAAACAAAGCAGAACCACCATCATACACAGAGGCATTGGAGCAATCCATACCGAAAAGACGCGTTACTACGGTTTGATATTCAAAAATAGCTTGCAGTGTGCCTTGAGAAGATTCAGGCTGATACGGGGTATAAGCGGTATAAAACTCTCCGCGCGAAGCCAAAGCGTCCACAGCTTTGGGAATGGCATGGTCATAAAACCCTGCTCCCAAGAAGCTGGTGATATTTTGGCTATTTTTCGCTGCCAAAGCTTCAAGGTGCGCACAAACTTCCATTTCGCTGCGCCCTTTGGGAAGATTAAAAGATTTTGGGCGCATGGACGGTTTAATATCTGCAAACAAATCATCCAAAGTCTTCACACCAATAAGTGCAAGCATTTCTTGAACTTCTTCTTGTGTATGCGGTACATAGGGCATAACAACCCACCTCTATTGTTGTCTTATACTAAAAAGTACAGGAATGAATAAAAAAGTCGTACGACTCCAAAACAAAACAAGAAAAACGTAAAACAAAGCATCAAGCTTTGCTGTGACTGAAATCACATTTTTTATGAAAAAGCCCATTGCATAGTTTTTCACTTTCGAGCAAAAAAGACAAACACTACTAAAACTGCATAGAGTTTTGCCTACAGTCGTAACAAGAACATCTCATGCAATGAGAAAGTGAAAAGACATTTAACCAGCATTTTCTAGCATGCTTTTCTTGCTATTTTCGCTTATCAAAGCGTCACCAATTTGAACCTCTGCGCAATGTGTCGCGTAGAGGTTCAAAAAATGTTGATAATCGTCAATGCGACAGAAAATCAAGAGTCGATGCCATTTACTTGCGTCGGTAAATCATGACTTTCGTGCATTGCCCTCTGCACAGATGCATTCTACAAAAAAACAAATCGCTTATTGCTGTATGCGTATTTATATAGAAAAGTCATTGTGCAAAGGGCTTAATTATTAGTGAGCTTCAGAAGCACAAAATTCTTCGTAAGCGGCAGCGTCTAACAGGCCTTCGGGTTGAACGCTCAGCTTTACGCGTACCATCCATGCTGCACCATAAGGGTCGCTATTCACAGCTTCAGGAGTGTCGTTAATGGCCTCGTTAATGGCCACTACCTCTCCGCTTACCGGTGCGTACAATTCACTGGCAGCCTTAACGGATTCGATGGAACCAAACTCATCGCCAGCAGACAACACAGTCCCTTCTTCAGGAAGGTCTACATAAGTAATATCGCCCAAGGCGTCTTGTGCAAAATGAGTAATACCAATAACAGCTTCATCGCCTTCAATACGTACCCACTCATGCGTTTTATCATACAAAAGATTTTGAGGATTAGACATAATATCTCCTTATGCTAAGATAGTAAAATGTAATGTATTAAATTATGCTCATTACGACAATTTCGTACGAGCTGTGCCTTGTTCATAAAAAGGTAAAGCCGCCACACGAGCCGGTAAAGACGTGCGAGCCGCTTTAATAAGAAATTCTTCATGCTCTGCGTGGGAAGCTTTAACCCAAGCAAAAGCCGTCACATACCCTAAAGAAGGAGCAAAAGAGCCACTGGTAACTACGCCCACTTCTTCGCCGGAAGACAGGGTAACCACATCGCCCGCACGGGCAGCCCTACGCCCTTCAATACGCAAAGGCAATAACACTTCGCGTACAAGACTCACATGCTCATGTCCCACATAAGGGGCCGTACTGGTAAGCATTTTACCCATACCCGCTTCTGTAGGATTATGTTTGTCGTCAAGTTCATGCCCATAGAGAGGAAGGCCTGCTTCAAGACGCAAGGTATCGCGCGCGCCCAAACCGGCAGGCTTTACGCGAGCATCTTGCAAAAGCTTTTCCCAAAAACTCAGCGCCTTACCCCAAGGTAAATAAAACTCATACCCGAGTTCGCCAGTGTATCCTGTACGGCTGATAATAACCTTTTCCCCTTCAAAGCTACGCTCTTCAAAAGAAAAATATCCTAAATGGCGAAAGCTTTCGCCAAAAGTCGCTTCCAATACTTCTACAGACTCAGGGCCTTGCAAGTCAATCTTCGCCATTTGGCTAGAAATATCTTCTAAGGTAACACCTTCGGGCATACGCTCTTTAAGTGCGGCAAAATCGCCAGCAGTACAAGCACCATTGACTACCAACATGAAAGAATCTTCTTGCAAGCGGTAGACAATAAGGTCATCTAAAATATTGCCTTCCGCATTCAGTAAGAAACCGTAACGGCATTTACCGGGCTTTAATGTAGCCAAATTGTGCGTTACTGCTTTAGAAAGGGCTTCTGCTGCACCTGCTCCGTAAATAAAAAATTCGCCCATATGACAAATATCAAAAAGTGAAGCCTTGGTACGCGTGTGTTCGTGCTCTGCTAAAAGACTAGTGTATTGAATGGGCATGTCCCACCCTGCAAAGCCAGCCATTTTTGCCCCTTGCGCTTTATGCCATGCCGTTAAAGGCGTTTCTAATAATGCCGTCATAGCTTCTCCTACAAATGCTGTTTTTTCAACATATTACAAAAACTTACAAAATACTGTTTGTGAATGAAGCCTTCCTAGCATAAAAGCACTACAGATACAAGCTTTT
>CAYJHX010000345.1:0-2603 GCA_964369395.1 uncultured Desulfovibrionaceae bacterium | reverse complement strand
TATTGTCCCATTTCTTTTTTTTAGACCTGCGTGAACTCATCTTTTCTTCCCTTTACCAGACTGTTGAAAGAGTGCACATTGCTTCGTCAGACTTGTTTTTTGCTCCAGTTACGTATGTCTCTATACGCGCCTTCCGCAAAAAAACTTGAGACCTCTGCGCAATTAAAAAATCATGGATTGCTTCGCTTCGCTCGCAATGACTTGGTATTACAACGAAAGTCATTGCGAGCGAAGCGAAGTAGCCACCCAAAGGGCGCCGAAGGCGTTTGCGTTTGCGAAGAATGAGCAATTACGCAAATGGACAGCAAAGCATCCATGTGTTTTAGTATTTTTTAGAATTATGCAGAGGTCTCAACTTAGTCTTCCTCGCATTCTACGCTTTTTGAACAGCTTGTAGTAATTTTATAAAAATAGATTTTTTCAGAAATTTTGAGTTTTTCAACAGGCTGTTATAAAAGTTCTGTACAAGCTTCAAAATGGAGCCTTATTGCTAAGACACGCTATCCATGTACTTATAACTGTGCAAAATAAGCAATATATGACATTTTTAAAAAACGTGCAAAATAAGCGCGTTTTGAGGGGGAGCTGGGGGAAACTTTTTGGCGCTAACACTTGTCCCTTTAGGGGAAAATTCCCCCCAGAAAATTCAACACAATTTTTTATCTTAATACATTTTCGGCATACCATTGGCCTGCCAATTGCAAACCTTGGCAGACATCGTATTGAGGAGCATAGCCAAGCAAGGTTTGCGCCCGTGAAATATCTGCTTGCGAATGGCGTACATCGCCCTGTCTAAAATCTCTATAAACGGGTTGCGCCTGAGCTGCAGCGGGATTTATCTTAATAACTTCTTGACGGATAAGCTCAAAAAGCTCGTTAAGGGTGGTTCTGCCGCCAAAGGCAACGTTATACACCTTATTACAGGCATCCCCTTGAGCCACGGCGGCCAAGATGTTCATTTGTACCACATTATCAATATAGCAAAAATCGCGCGAGGTTTCGCCATCACCATTGATATATACGAGTTTTCCCTGCAATAAAGCCGCAAACCATTGAGGAATAACAGCCGCATAGGCACCATCAGGGTCTTGGCGTTTTCCAAACACATTAAAATAGCGTAAGCCCATGGTATGTATGCCATAGGTATTAGCAAAAACCGTGGCGTAGAGTTCATTGACGTATTTTGTTACCGCATAAGGGGACAGAGGCGCACCTATACGATCTTCCATTTTAGGTAAATTAGGTTCATCACCATAGGTAGAAGAAGACGCCGCATAGACAAAGCTTTTTACCTTAGCGTCCTTTGCCGCCACAAGCATATTTAAAAAACCGGTAATATTACAAGAATTTGTTGTTAGCGGTTCCACAATAGAAAAAGGAACAGAACCAAGGGCCGCTTGGTGCAACACATAATCTACGCCTTTACATACAGCGTGGCACTGTTCCGCGTCACGAATATCGCCTTCATGGAAGGTAAAGTTTTTCCAAAGCGCGTCGCCTACGCTGGCTTGCACCATATCTAAATTTTTTTGATAGCCGCGCATAAAATTATCAAGACCCACCACGCGCTGCTTATGCAAAAGCAAGGTTTCCAAAAGATTAGAACCTATGAAGCCCGCCACTCCGGTAACAAGCCATGTACAAGGTTTTTTTTCTAATTCTGCAAGAAGTGTTGTATAAGACATATATTTTCCTTTATCGTATCGTTTTATATATTCAATAACGTTTGAAACCTACACCAAGAGAAAGCCCTTTGTAAAGCAATGCTGTACACTTACTTTTTATGAATCACGTCAACGGACGAAGCAGGCAGGGGAGCAAAAGGGGCATAATGCACACACACAAGGGAAAGACCACAAGCAGGAGCCGTAGCAGGTAGGCGTGGCCTATGCTTACTTGCCAAAAGCTCAGGAATGCCAGCAGGGTCAAGTTTTCCCTTGCCCACCGCCACAAGAAGCCCTGTGATGTTGCGCACCATTTGCTTTAAAAAACCGTCTCCTTGCACTTCAAGGGTCAGCACATGTGGGCTGAAAACAGGCGGCGCCCACACGCTTCCCTCAAGCACATCAAGACGGTGCAAGGTGCGAACGGTATCTTCCATGGGAGTGCCCACATTCTGCAGGGCGCAAAAATCTTGCGTGCCTAAAAGATACGGCACCGCACTGCGCATACGCACCACGTCCACAGCCCCACAAGCCCATACAAAGGGGGTCATGCGCGGTGGCACAGGAAAAAAAGGCGGCTTTTGCGAAGAACTAGCCCCTTTAGGCGCTATCCATAGGGTATAGGCATAGGTTTTCCCCATGGCAGCAAAACGGCTATGAAAATCATCGCTGACCTCTTCTACAGTATGCACACAAATATCCGGCGGTAAAAGGGCGGCAAAAATATGCAACCACTCTTGAGGGGCTTTTGCCTTTTCACAAGTAAAGTGTGCCACTTGCCCCTCAGCATGTACCCCAGCATCGGTGCGCCCAGCCCCATGCACACGTACAAGCTTTCCGGTAACGGTATACAGCACCTTTTCCAATTCCCCTTGAATGGTTAGCGGAGCCTTAGCGCTTTCTTGAATTTGCCATCCGGCATATCTCGTGCCTACATAG
>CAYJHX010000344.1:0-2618 GCA_964369395.1 uncultured Desulfovibrionaceae bacterium | reverse complement strand
CAACTGACGGTAGCTGTTAATGGTATTGGTTCTGATGACTTTATTGCTGCTAAGGCCTTTGAAAAAGAGGCCAATGTGAGCTTTAATATGCTGCCCACCAAGGGCTCCACAGAGCAAAAAGCGCTTATTTTGGGGAATCATGGCGACGCAGCTTTTATGAATTTGTCGCAAATGCACGCTTCGCATAACAGTGGCAAAGCGCGTATTATTGCTTTGTTAACAAAAGAGCGTTCGCCCCTTTTAGCTGACGTGCCTACAGCTTTAGAGCAAGGCTTTGCTGTAGAGATGACAGCTACTCGTGGTTTTGCTGTCCCTGCTAAGGTGGACGCAACCATTCAAGCGCAATATGACGATTTGTTAGCTAAAGTAAATGCCGATGGGCAGTATATTGCTGATTGTAAGAAAAATACTTTTAGTCGTTTGCCCATGAGTGGCTCCGATTATTTGAAATATTTGCAAGAATTACAAAAGCAAACACAAACTTTTTACGATGCTAATCCTTGGTAGGCGCAATGCCCAAAAAAGTTGTTGAATCTCTTATTCTTGGTATTTTGTTAGTGGTGGCAGTATTTTTATATACGAGTACTGCCGCCTATCCGCAAGCTGTTCAAGGCTCTACTGCTGCTTATGTACGCTTTTTAGCTGTATGCATGGGGGGCTTGTGCGCTTTGGAGCTCCTTTTTTGTTTGCGCCGTAAAAACACGTCCTCATCAGAACAAGTTCAAGATGCAAAAGAATCTTTTAGCTTGGTGGCAAAGCCTAAACCTTTTTGGGCTTTGCTCTTTTTGCTTGTGATGTATGCTGGGCTTTTTTCTTATACAGGGTTTTATATAGCTTCGGCTTTGTTTTTGCCTGTGACTATGTTTGTGTTAGGGGCGCGTAAACCTGTGACCATTGCCTTAACTACTCTCGGGGTGCTGGGTTTTGTCTATGCGGTGTTTGAGCGTCTTTTAGAAGTGTATATGCCTGTGGGCAGTTTTTTTGAGTAAAGGAGTCGTATGCTTTTAGAATCTTTTACCTTACTTCTTTCTTGGCCCACCTTGCTAGCGGTATGCATAGGGACGGTATCTGGCGTCATTATTGGGGGTATGCCAGGGCTTACAGCAACTATGGCTGTGGCTTTGCTTATTCCGGTAACTTTTACCTTGGAGCCGCTTATTGGCTTGGTGCTTATGGGGGGTGTGTACTCCGGTGCCATGTATGGGGGCTCTATTCCTGCCATTTTATTGCGCACCCCCGGTACGCCGGCGGCGGTGGCCACAGCCCTTGAGGGCTATCCGCTTACCCAACAGGGCAGGGCAGGGCTTGCTTTAAAAGTTTCTGTGATTTCAAGTTTTTGTGGCGGTATTTTTTCCACATTTATTTTGCTTATTTTGGCGCCTATTTTGGCTATCTTTGCTTTGTCTTTTGGCCCACCGGAGTATTTTTTATTGGCGATTTTGGGTCTTGCGGGCATTGTGTCCATGGCTGATGAAGAAACCAATTTGATGAAAGCCCTTATTTCTGGTTTTTTGGGCTTGGTCATTGCCGTGGTGGGTACTGACCCCATATCGGGTATGCTGCGCTATACCATGGGTGTTACAGATTTGTACGATGGCGTAGCTTTTATGCCTGTACTTATTGGTATGTTTTCCATATCACAAATGCTTTTGCTTACTCAAAGTAAAGGGGTGGTGGAAAATGCGCAATTGGTAACGGAAGTGAAGCGCGAACCCATGCCCAAGGGCCTAGGGCGCTATATTGGCCTTGGCTCCGGTGTGGGAACCTTGGTGGGTATTTTGCCCGGAGAAGGGGCCACCATTGCGGCCTTTTTGTCCTATAATATTGCCAAGCGCCGTTCTCAATTTAAGGAGCTTTTTGGTAAGGGGAACCCTGAAGGTATTGCCGCCGCTGAAGCCGGAAACAATGGTTGTGTTGGGGGTTCTTTGGTGCCCACGTTGACTTTGGGTATTCCCGGTAACAGCGTGGCTGCCGCCCTTATGGGGGGGCTGCTTGTGCATGGGCTTATTCCCGGGCCAGAATTGTTTACTAAATATGGCACCATGACCTATGCCTTTATTTTTTCACTCTTTCTTGCCAATATTGTTTTTTTGGTGTTGGGTTTGTACATGGCACCGTATTTTGCGCGTATTTCTCTCACGCCCATAGCCTTGCTCATACCGAGCGTTTGTTTGTTTTCTGTGCTGGGTTCTTACGCTATCAATAACAGCGTGGTAGATGTGTACTTGTGCCTTGCTTTTGGCGTGTCGGCGGTACTTTTGCAAAAGGCAGGTTTTTCCTTGGGGGCGCTCATTCTTGGGCTTATCTTGGGGCCTATAGCAGAAACGGGCTTTGCTCAGGCGCTTATTATTTCTAAAGGAAATCCTTTTATTTTCTTTGAAAGCGTTCATGCCATGGTGCTGTGGGGGTTGATTTTATTATTGATGGTACCTCCTTTGTATGAAATGTATAAGAAATTTCGACAAAAGTAATTTGCTTGATAGAGGTATTACTTTAACATATTTAGATTGTTTAACTTGCGTGTAGATTGAGCATTTCAGTTTATTGAAATTCTAAATAATGAAAGCGTTTTGAGGGGATGGAGGGAGTTTGAGGGGGGAAGGGGAAGCTTTTGGGCT
>CAYJHX010000343.1:0-2625 GCA_964369395.1 uncultured Desulfovibrionaceae bacterium | reverse complement strand
GGCATGGACGTGGTGCGTACCAACATTAAAAACCTCAAAGGTAGTGTAAACATCACTTCAGAGCTGGGCAAAGGCACACGCTTTACTCTACTCTTGCCCCTAACCCTAGCCATCATTGATGCCCTTATGGTTACTGTGGCCGAAGAAATGTTTGCTATACCTTTAGATTCTGTCTCTGAAACAACCAAGATTGATGCTGACCTTTTGACAGATATCAACGGTCGTAAAGCTTTGACCTTGCGCGGCGAGGTGCTTGGTATCATAGAACTTTCTGAAATTCTAAACCTACCGCCGCCGGAAGAAGAGCCAGAAATGCTCTCCGTTGTGGTTATCCACGATAATGGAAGACGCCTTGGCGTAGTGGTAGATACCTTACTCGAACGCCAAGAAGTGGTTATCAAGCCACTAGGCTCTTACCTAGGAGACTTAAAAGGCATTTCCGGCGCCACCATCATGGGTGACGGTTCGGTTATCCTTATCCTTGACCCACACGAGATTTATAGCATCTCTACCTCTAAAGGTCCCATGGGGTAAGGAATAAAAAGTAAAGTATGATTTATTTTATGGGGGAGGGAAAAACTTTTGCTAGCGCCAAAAAGTTTTTCCCTCCCCCATACCCCCACCCTTTTCAAAACGCGCTTACTCTCTTTGGTTAACCGAAATTTTGTTTTTTAGACTAGTGTTCGTTCACACGTATATTCCACTCAACTTAGCGTGTACAAAAAAAGCCCCCCGTATCATTACAATACAGGGGGCTTTTTTTGTACACGCTATAGAGTATTAACCATGTCTAATACCCTATAACTTTTACAGAATGAATTAAGGCCGCCGCACAATCCATGCCTATCAACATACTTGGAATTGTGCAGAGGTTCTAGTTATACGATTTTTTTTATTAGCGCGTTTTGAAGGAGAGGGTGGGGGTGGGAGAGGGAGGAAACTTTTTGGCGTGAGCACTTGTCCCTTTAAGGAAAAGTTTCCTCCCCATCCCAAAAAAAAGGCTTTCACATAATAACTATGTAAAAGCCTCAAAAAAAAGTCTTAGTTATTCTTTTTATCCATGGCGGCGGCTAAGGCTTGACCAAGGTTCCCGAAAGCGTTACCAGCACCGGCGCTATCTTTGCTAGGCTTAGTTTTGGTATGTTCTTTCCAAGAGGTATCTTGGCTTTCGGCGCTTTCTTCGGCACCAAGGCTTAAGCGGCGCTTTTCAAGGTCTACAGCCAACACTTTCACGGTAACCGTTTGTCCTTTTTCTAAGGAAGAAAGCTCTTTAGCATTTTTTGCTTCTTTGACAGCGGCATTGGCTAAAAGTCCGGTAATACCGGGAGCCACATTGATAAAGAAGCCAAATTGCGCGCGGCTTTCTACGGTACCGTTCACAAGGCTACCCACGGGGAATTGTTCTGCCACAGAAGCCCAAGGATCACTTTCAGCGTCACGCATGGAAAGAGCAAGACGGCGACGCTCTAAAGAAATTTCTTTAATTTTCACGGAAACAACATCACCCACAGCCACAAAATCTTCTGGCTTATGTACGCGTTTTGTCCAAGACATTTCAGAAACGTGAACAAGTCCGTCGATACCGGGCAGTACTTCCACAAAAACACCAAAGCTGGTCAAGCGTACCACTTTACCGGACACAATCTTTCCTACTTCTAAGCGGTCTTCCACGTCGAGCCAAGGATCGCCTTCTGCTTGTTTACGCGAAAGAGAGATACGCACGCTACCCTTAGCATCTTGAGAAATGGACAACACTTTAGCGCGAATAAGATCGCCCTCGCCTACGGCCTCATCGGCATTACCAATGCGTGACCAGGTCAATTCGGAAATATGAATCATGCCCTCTACACCAGGAGCCACTTCCATAAAAGCGCCAAAGGGTGCAAGACGGGTAATACGACCTTCTACGGTATCGCCTTCTTTTACTGTTTCCAAAAGAGTGGCCATGGACTCTTGGCGTTCGCGATCCATAAAGGCGCGGTGAGAAACAACAATGTTGCGGCCTTGGCCTTCGATGCGAGTAATGAGTACAGGAAGAACCTTGCCTACAACAGCTTCGGGATCATCAAAAGAAGTGCGACCAATTTGACTGCCGGGGCAGAAAGCGCGTTTACCCATAACTTCGATAGTATAGCCGCCATTGCAAGTGCTGAGTACTTTTCCATCTACAGGAATAGCAGCATCGCGAGCATCTTCAAGGGCGGTAATACCGCTACCACTACGGGAAAGGCGGATTTCTTGTGCAGTTACGGAAGTAATCCAAGCATCTATACTGTCGCCCACAGCTACTGTGGTTTCGCCATCGGCATCCAGAACATCCTTGCGATCCATGATGCCATCGACCTTAATACCTACATCTAGGAAAATATTTTCGCCAGTCATGGCAATGATGGTGCCAGAAATTTTTTGACCGGGTTGCAAACGCACAGATGGTGAATTATAGGTTTCAAGCAAGCTTGCAAAATCTTCATTTGTGTTTTCAGTATCTTGCAATGGTAAAGATGTTTTATCGCTCATGAGTAGTCCTCGATAGTGTTAAATTTAGCTCGTAAACTTACACCACAAAGGAAACAAAGGCAATCATTTACTTTCGATAGTCAAATATAAATCGCCTTGCCATTTTCC
>CAYJHX010000342.1:0-2626 GCA_964369395.1 uncultured Desulfovibrionaceae bacterium | reverse complement strand
ATTGCCGCAATCGTATCATAAAAATCTCGTTTTTGCACATCTTCAGGGCGCATGGGTAAGGTATACTCGCGAAGGGAAGTAAAGTTTGGTAAAAAAGCTCGTCCCGTTATGCCCAGTTCGCGTTGGGCATGCGAGCCTTGCACAAAGGTTTTTTGAAGAGGGTCCGCCCACATATAAAAATACCCGTTAGCTAATGTGTAGCCGGGCAATGGTAAAAGCACTAAAGATAAAGGCTTGTGTTGCACAGCGTATACCTTAGAATCTGTAATAGCATAGGCAAAAAATTCTTTGCGCCGATTTTCATCCACTAAAATAAAACGTACATCTTCAGCAATATGTCCCTGTACACGTCTGCAATACGCCTTGCCTTGTACCATTTGCAATTGAAACACATGCCCCTTGGCATCAACAAAGACATAACCCGCGTCATATACTTTGCGAATATTGGGATTACCCCCAAAAGCTTGCACAGGAAACACAAAACCTTGGTCTTGCAAAGCTTGGGTAAAAATAGCACTTTTTTCTTTATTTATGCTCCCGTCTTCGGGGCGTAAAAATTCTATTCCCATTTTGTCGTGCGCAAGACGAAATACATCAATAGGTGCTTCTAAGCTTGCACCGTCAGGTTGCGCTTCTAGCATCATTTCTAACAGCAATGGTGGTTTATTTATGGTACGAGGTGATAGAGAAAAATATTGCCAATCATATTTAATTTGCTGCAAGGTCAGCTTTTGCCCATTAATTTCTTTGGGAAACATATTCCATTTAAGGAGATTTTCACCATACATAGTAGGCAAAGCTAAAGCTATGGCTTTATCTTTCAAGACAGTTTCGTCTTCTAAAGAGTATATGGTTTTACTTGGCTGTAATCTATCTGGATCGATAAAAGTTTGGTCGCGTACAAATTGATCGTGTACAGGACTATAATACAGACGCTGTGACGCACTTTTCGGCATAAAAACCCGCCAATACTGGCCTGGTAAAATCATACTGCACAAAAGGGCAAACAGTAGTAAAGAGCCCACGCGGCTTACAGTAAACAAAGAGCTTTTTTCCGGCTCGCCCATGGATTGTAAAAAGGTAAAAAAGCAGACAAAAACAAAACCGCAAGCCACTACTGCATACCAAAGTATGGCTTCACGCCAAGCATTATACCCCGATATTCCCCATAAAAGGGAATAGAAAACTAAACAGGATAAAATGGTAAGCCCCTGTAAACCCCACTTTTTGGTACCGCAAAAAGCAAACACCGTCATATATGAGACATAATTTAAAATAGCAAAGGGGGCAAAAGCACACAGCACTCCCGAAAATATTTCCCACGGCAAGTTAAAAAGCCACAAGGTGCCCAACAATACCCCCACAGCCAATACATTTATACAAGAAAGAAGTATTAGCCCCATGGCAAGCATGAAACCTATCATACGTGCAGGGTCCACGGGCATATGAAATAACAAGCGTAAATGTTTACCTTGTGTTTCCGGCCATATTTGAAAAAAAGCAATAATAAAACCTAAAAAAACACTGTATTGAAAAGCACCGAAGAAAGGTGGTTCTTTAGAAACTATGGTCGTCCAAAGACCAAAAGCTTCATGTACGCGCTCAATAGTGTTAAGCGTAAAATAGGTATCTGCCGTGGCATAGATAAAAAAAGCGGGGACAATCCAAAGAATATGGCGCAATTTTATCCATTCTTTTTGTAATAAGGCGGTATAGGGCATGTGCATGATAGATTCCTAATATTTTCCGGTTAAACCTACAAAAGCATCTTCAAAGTTCATGGGTACGGGCTGAAATTGCTCGTGCGGAACGGCACGTTCCTGTAAAAAAGCTTGCATTTGTTCATTTGGCAAAAAGCTAAATACAGTAGTTCGTTGACCTATATGCTCTATATCATGAATTTCTTGGCATTTTGTGAGCTTTTCCGAGGTCAAACTTCTTTCAAAAGCGTAGCAAAAAAAACTTTCCATGAAGGCTTGTTTGGTACTGGAAACAAGCACTTTTCCTTTTTGCAGTACAATCATATTATCAATAATACCGTCCAGCTCTTGCACCACATGCGACGTTAGAAGTACCGTCGTTTTATATTCAGCCACATACTCACGCAAAAAATCAATAAAAAGGCGTCGATAGCCAACATCTAAGCCCATGCTATAATCGTCTAAAATCATCAATTCCGGCTTTTGTGCCATAATAAGTCCTAGCACCACTTGTGAACGTTGCCCACAGGACATACGTGAAAGACGCCGAGTATGGGGCACACGAAGCTTGTCCATAAGTTCAAAGAAAATACTCTTATCCCATTGAGAATAAAAAGCAGCATAATACCGCTCCAATTCAGCAATAGTCATGAAATCATATTGAATAAAATTTTCGTGTAAAAGCCCTATACGTGAACGCATGGGGGCAGGTATTTTATGGCTTTCTTCTCCAAAAACAGTGCACAAGCCCGATGTAGGACGCAAAAAGCCCATGAGCAAATTGATGGTGGTGCTTTTTCCAGCCCCATTTTTCCCCAGCAGACCAAAAACGCCCCCCCTAGCCACATCAAAAGACAGCCCCGAAAGTACTTCTTTGCGAGAATAAACATGCCGTATGTCTTTGCAGGAAATAATTGTTTCCATAA
>CAYJHX010000341.1:0-2631 GCA_964369395.1 uncultured Desulfovibrionaceae bacterium | reverse complement strand
GGCTTTATTTCTCCGCAATCGAAACTCACCTTAAAAATGGAAGATATTTCTAAGGTGCGCTCTGTAGAAGTTATTTTGCGCTATAAAGACCAAACGATTCCTGTGTTTTCCAAGCATTTTTCACCGTATCAAGTGCATGAAAATGTAGAGTTTTCTTTTAAAAACATTCCTGTCCCCGAAGGAAAATTTGAACTGGAAATCAAAGCCAAAGACGCGTCCTTGGCCTCTTTTGGCCTTGGCAATAGCACCATACTCACCTTTCCGGTAACTCTTGATGCCAATCCGCCCAAGGTTTCTCTTTTGGCCAATCCGCCCACGGTGCGTCGCGGAGGTGCGGGGGTTTTGCGCTATAGCGTCAATGAAGGGGTTTTGCGAAGCGGTGTGCAATTGGGCGAACACTTCTTTCCCGGTTATGTACAAGACGACAACACCTATCTGTGTTTCTTTGCCTTTCCTCACGCCATGAAAATGGAAGACTTTAAACCACAATTGATGGTCAGCGATTTGGCCGGCAATACGGTAAATATCAATTTCCGCATCCATGCCAATGATAGAAAATTTAAAGAAGATACCATAAAAATTACCGACAGCTTTTTGGAAAAGGTTAGTCAAAAATTGTACGATCTTGCCCCTAGTGCTGCCAATCCCCTAGAGCGTTTTCTTATTATCAACAGCGATATACGCCTAGCCAATACCACCTTTCTTTACGAACTTGGACAAAAGAGCGAGGGAAAGATGCTCTGGAAAGGCTCTTTCATGCCTTTACCTCGGGCAGCTTCGCGGGCAGGCTATGGCGAATACCGCTCTTACACCTACAATGGCAAAGTCATTGATAATCAATGGCACTTAGGGCACGATTTAGCCTCCATTAAGGAAGATAAAGTCCCCGCCGCCAACGCTGGTAAAGTTGTCTTCACCGGAAATGTAGGTATTTATGGACACTTAGTGGTTGTTGACCACGGCCTTGGGCTTATGTCACTGTACTCTCACCTTACGGATATATTGGTAAAACAAGGTGATATGGTCACAAAAGGTCATATTGTCGGCACCACAGGCGTTTCGGGCATGGCCTTTGGCGATCATGTGCACTTTGGCATTTTAATAGACGGCATAGAAGTAAGCCCCTTGGAATGGCTCGACGCACGCTGGATTCGACACAATATTACCGATAGAATTTTCCCAAAAAAACAATCTGCTGGAAGTTAACCTTTTCAACAGGCTGTGAAATCAATACTTCTTGCATTGCGAGAGTATAAACGACAAACGAAGACATATGAGCAACAAACCCAGTACCATGCCCACAAGCCACACAGAGGAGACTCTAAAGGCGCACACTCAAAGCGGTATGCAGTACAGCACGCGAGCTTACATTAGCCTTGGTTCCAATATGGGAGACAGCGAAGCTTTCTTGCAAGCAGCAAGAGAAGCCATCAGCCAAAAGCACGGCCTTAGCCTCAGCGCAGCTTCGGCCATATACCGTACAGAACCGCAAGGCATGGCAGAGCAAAATTGGTTTTATAATCAAGTTATTGCCGTGGATTGCCTGCAAGGGACTCAGCCGGAAGATTCCAACACCATGGGCTTTCGCAAGGGGTCTGAGCTTTGTGCAGATGCGCAAAGTTCAATAGCTTCTGCGCAGAATGCAAATATTGCGGGTTCTCTGGCCTCTCATATATGGACCGCGCCGCGTTTGTTGCAATTTTTGCTCGACACCGAAACGCGCCTTGGCAGGACGCGCAGTGCAGACCCAAAACTGCGTTTTGGCCCGCGCTGTATTGACCTTGACATACTGCTTTTTGGGCAAGAAAAAAGTACAGACCCCCTCTGCACCTTGCCGCACCCGCGGCTATGGCAAAGGGCTTTTGTGCTTGTGCCTTTGCGCCACATGCTACAACAAAAAGCTTTGCATGTTTCAAACAAGGGGCATGAGTGGAAGCAAGAAACGCACAACGAAACACAAGAAAAAACCTTATTGCAAACCATTGATGCGGCGCTGGCTACGTTAGCATACAGCGTAGACGGAAACTGCATATACCAGAATATGAACATATAAAACTTTATGTAAGGATGCGATTATGTGGAAATGGATTATTTTAGCTTTGGCCTGCTATGCTTTGTACAGACTCTTTGCCAATGATATGAAAAAGAAAAGAGCCAAAAACGATGCCGAAGAGTCCATAGAAAAGAAAGTGGCCGCCGGCGAAATGGTTAAAGACCCAGAATGTGGAGCCTATATTGACAAAGACAGTTCTATCACTGTGAAAGACGGTGATGTTATCCATCGTTTTTGTAGTTACGATTGCCGCGATGCCTTTTTAGAAAAGGTGCGCAATGGTAGTCGCGTTTTACCAAAAAACGATGCAGCGCCTGTGACTCCTACGGACGATGCAGAACCTGTAGCGGAAAATGCCCATGCAGAAATGCTTGCAGGCAACTCTGCAACAGTTGAGGTGATTACGGAAACCACGAAAACTGCGGAAACTGCAGAAACGGTAAAAACGGAAGCAAAGCCTTCTTAAGAAAATAACACTCTCAGGTACGCATGGCCAATACGGTACAACAACAATCACAGGGTAGCGCCACTTTTTGGCACCGACATATGGAAGAATGGCTAGACATGCTTCTTGCCGA
>CAYJHX010000340.1:0-2638 GCA_964369395.1 uncultured Desulfovibrionaceae bacterium | reverse complement strand
GGCCCGCTAACCACCCAAATAAAAGAAAAAGTCCTACGTGTCTGGGAAGAAATTCCCGAGCCCAAAGTGACTGTTGCCGTGGGCATTTGCCCCATTTCTGGTGGTGTTTTTCGCGAAGGCTATAGTATTGAAGGGCCCCTAGATCGCTATATCCCCATTGATGTTAACGTACCCGGTTGCCCGCCGCGTCCGCAATCCATCTTGGAAGGTGTGGTGCTAGCTAGGCAAATTTGGCTCAAAAAACTTGGCATTACAGAATAAAGGGAAATTATCATGGCAAATTTCTTGAAAATATTAGCACGAAATGTGCTCAAAGGCCCCAGCACCGACCCTTTTCCCTTGGGCGAAACCTTCACCCCAGAACGCTTTCGCGGCAAAGTTACCCTAGATGCCGAAAGATGTATGGGCTGTGGTATATGCCGCCATGTATGCGCGGCGGGAGCCATTAATATTAGTGTGCGCCCCGATCAATCAGGCTATGATTTTAGCGTCTGGCACAATAGCTGTTGCCTGTGCGGTCAATGCCGTCACTTTTGTCCCGTTCATGCTATAAGTCTAAGTAATGACTGGCATAATGCCCACCCGCAAGAAGAAAAATTTACGTGGATTGAAAAAAAATTTGTGCCCTATATACAATGTACAGGTTGCGGTGCCAGCATGCGAGTTCTCCCCATGGACATGGCCAGAACCCTGTATAAATACAATACCGATGTTGACGTTGAACACATTCGCACCCTTTGCCCCAATTGCCGCCAAGTGGAAGATGCTCAGCGCATTGAAGGCAAGCTTAAAGCATTAAAATAGCAGTATTCTATACATTAAATAATACGATATTTTCCTACAAACAGTATTCGTTATCTAAAATATTCGTCATAAAAAAAGGATGAAAATCCCCATGAAAACCATTCCGCAACATATACAAGAGCTCTTACAACAAATCACTGCTTTTGCAACGCAAGACCCAGAAAACTCCGAAACTACTGAAGCGACCCAAGCTCCACGGCCTGACGAAAGCGCCTATACATGTAGCCATGATGAAGCCGGTAATGCATTTTACTGGTACATGCTCAGCGTGCCCCAAGATATTTTTCCCATAGCCCAACTGCTTTTTAACCATGACGCGCGCCTTGCCATGATAACGGCCTACAATCGCAAGCATTTGCAAAAGCCCAAGCATGACATATGCTACCACTTTGAAATTGCAGGTATTGTTATCAACATTACGGTACAACTTGGCAACAAAAACACAAGCGTACCTTCCATTACCTCCATTTTTGCCAATGCCGATTGGCACGAACGAGAAATGATGGAGCTCTTTGACATCGAAGTCAGCAATCAACCCAACCCACGACGGCTTTTCCTTTCTGAAGAGCTTGACAGTGGCATTCTGGGCGAGGCCGTGCCCCTTTCCATCATGATGAACGGCGCCTGTACCGTGGACCTTTGGGAGCGCATTTTACAAGACCGCGCCAACGAAAACGACGTCTCCAGCGCTGTAACCACCCCCCAAGGCAAGGAGTAAACCCCATGAGTGCTAACAATACAAACACCTTTACCCTTCCCCTTGGTCCTGTGCATGTGGCTTTGGAAGAGCCTGTTTATTTTCATTTAAGTGTCGAAGGAGAAACCTTACGCAAAGTAGACATCACCTCCGGACACGTACACCGCGGCATGGAAGCCATCGCCAGTCAGCGCAACATCTTTAAAAATGTTACCCTTACCGAGCGCGTATGCTCTTTATGCTCCAACACCCACGCCTTCACCTACAGCATGGTAGTAGAAAATCTTTTGCAAATGCGTATCAGCAATCGCGCCAAATACTTACGCGTCATTGCCGAAGAGATTAAGCGCATTGCCTCCCATCTTTTCAATCTTGCCATTCAAGTGCATATCATCGGTTTTAAATCCCTGTTTATGCACACAATGGAAGTGCGTGAAATTATGCAAGATATCAAAGAAGGCATTTATGGCAACCGTATGAATTTAGCCGCCAACTGTATTGGCGGTGTTAAATACGATCTTGATTTCGCCATGACTTCTTTCCTGCTAAAAAATCTCGCCAAAGTAGAAGAGTATACCAAAGAAATTCAAGAACTTTTTGCCACCAATAGCATCATTCTTACCCGTACCCGCGGTCTTGGCTTACTCCCCAAAGAAGACGCCAAACGCCTTGGTGTGGTGGGCCCCGTGGCTCGCGGTTCTGGCATTGATAACGATGTGCGCAAAAGCGCCCCCTATGCCGCCTACGACGAGACAAAGTTCAACGTCATTCTTGAACACGGTTGCTGTGTGCACTCCCGTTCTCTGGTACGCTTGCAAGAGATATTTGAATCCATAAGCATCATCCGCCAGCTTTGTGATAAGCTGCCCCAAGGAATTTTGGTAACGCCACCGCGAGAAATTCCCATAGGACAAGCTTGCGCCCGTAGCGAAGCCCCACGCGGCGAAGTGATGTATTATATTCGCAGCAATGGCACCGATATTCCCGAACGACTCAAATGGCGCGTTCCCTCCTATATGAATTGGGAGGCCCTCGGCGTCATGATGCGCGACGCCCAAGTGGCAGATATCGCACTGATTGCCAATAGCATTGACCCCTGTGTGTCGTGCACGGAAAGATAGTTATGGGGAAATATAG
>CAYJHX010000339.1:0-2641 GCA_964369395.1 uncultured Desulfovibrionaceae bacterium | reverse complement strand
GCGGTGACTTTACAGCTGGCGGAACCATTGGTGCTAATACCGTAATGAATTACGGTACAATAACCCTCACCGACCTTGGCTTTACTACCATGAGCAAGGCCGCCAATGCCAAATGGCAAGCCGATGCTGATTGGACAGTGGCCGGCAGTGGTAAAGTAGAACTTGGCGGGGTGGAGTTTACGGGCTTCTATTCTTTGGAATGGCTTGTCAATGGCACACATGAAGAAGTGGTCATGGCCGGGGATATGAGCACCGCTGGTGCAAATACAGCCAGCTTTCACGGCATTGTGAAAAATACCGATACCGGATTTAGTGCTTTGTCTAGCATCGATGTCGGCGACACGCTTACCCTTACCGGGCAAGGCGCTGGAAATGTGCTCTTCACTGCCGATGCCGGCACAGGACTTGAAAATCACGGTACCTTGAACCTTGGTTCTGCTGGGGTGGCAAGTGCAGCCTTTAATGGAACATTGACGACAGAAGCAGTCGGCGTGACCAATGTGCTTTCTCATGTCACCTTTGACGGTATAGTAATCAGCAAAGGGACAAGCACATTTGAAAAAGGGGCTACCTTTGCTGATGGGCTTAGCATTGTAGATGGTATCACCACTTTTAGCGAAAGCGTTAGCGGCGCAACATCGGTAAGAGACGCTGAACTTGTGGTAGATGCAGCGGGCAAGACCGTTAGCACGGGTAGCGTGTACGTTAATGCAAGTGGCGCCCTTCATGTGAAAGCCGGAACCATGGACGTTTCGGGTGCTACATTGACGGTAGATAGCGGCGCAACGACATTTAATGTTGCCGATGGTGCTACTTTAAAAGCTGCTTTGTCTAGCTTTGGTAGCCTTGATGCCAGTGGTGACTTTACCACGGCTGCTGACATGGGCAAAGAGCTTGAGCTTAATACCAGCGGCTCTTTATTACTCAGCGGCTACACAGGCGGAACCACCAAGGCTGATGAAGTGGCATTGTACAGAGATGCTGACTTTAGAGGTCTTACAAGCAAAGTTGAAAACATCGAGCTTGATGGCGTAACCTTTAGCGGTATGTATTCCTTAGACCTTATGAAGGACGGTGTGTATAACGAAGCCGTCATGGCAGGAACAACAGATGCTGCATACAATACGGCGGCTACTTTTACAGGCATTGAGAAAAATGGCAGCTTGATTGACTCCGTTGTAAGCTCCGGCACCAGCATCACTCTTACCGGTGCAGGCGGCCAAGCTCTCTTGGATGAAGGCAGCCTTACCAACGCAGGATACTTGATCCTTGGCTCTGTCGATGTGGCTAGTGCATCTTTTAATGGCACATTAACCACAGAAGCAGACGGTGTGACCAATGTGATTACAAGCATAACGCCTACCGGTGCTGTGAACGTTCAAGACACAGGCACATTGCTTATTCTCGCCGGAAGCTTTGATGCCACTGCCGGCTTAACGACTGAAAATGGTACTGCTTTAACCTCTGCCAAAGGCACGACACTGACTGCAAGCATAGCCACCATTGGGGTGGGTGCGGATGGTGCGGCAAGTGGCGCGGCTACAGTACATGCGGATACCGATGTAAGGGGGTTATTGGGTGATGTAGTTATTACTGGTTTAACTGCCAAAGAAGTGAATTATAAAGATGGTGCTGATAATACCTACTACCAAGACTTAAGCGACGCGGCAAAAGCTTCCTACGACAATGCCAGTCTTAGCTTTGAAGGTATTACATTCAAAGCTGGTTCTATTGATTTATCGGATGTGGGGGCTGATGGTTTAACAGGTCTTGCCAAAACCACCGTTGGCCTTGGTAGCGGTTTAGCCGATGGCGACATCGCCGTGGTGGGCGCTGTACAATTTGACCCTGCCAACCCCACAGCACCGCTGGAAATTGGCGCAGGTTCAACTCTCATCATTACCGGTGGGTCCACAGATTCCAATGGCAATCTTTATACCGGAGATGTGAATAACACAGGAAGCCTTACTGTTGGAGCAGGCACCCTTGCCGGTAGTATACGTGATACCACCGTTGGCGGTACTGCTGAAACAAGCCTGAGCAATGCTACGGTAACAGGAAGCATTGATACCGCAAACCTTATCAGTACTGGTGTGAATACCGTTGGCGGTGACGTAACCATAGGCACAAACTTGATATTGGATGATAGCGCAAAGCTGACTATTGAAGGCGACCTTACTGTGGGTGGTTCTGAAATCCTCATAGGCGATAGATATTCAAGAGACGTATTGAGCGTTGCCGGAGAAACAGATATTACGGGTAAAACTATCTTCGTCGAGCCAAATTGGGTTGACGGAGAACAATACCAAGACGCCAATTTAGCTTCCCAAGCGGCCTTTGCTTCTTTTGGTGTAAGCGGCATTGACGGTAACGTTCTTGCTGGGCAAAACTCACAAATTGCCCTTGGTATTGCTGACCCAAGCCTTTTAGCGCAGCAAATTAAAGAACTAGAAGCTGTGGAAGGAAAAATGTGGGGTAGTGCTGGCATTACCGCCGCTTTGGGTATCTATAAGCCGCAAACTTTGGCTACTACTGGTGCTATTATTGTAGATGGTGCAGCAACGGAGTGGAATCAAGATGCTCGTGAATTAAGCGATGCAAGCGGGACGGTGCTACATACTGTAGCAGGCAATAATGCTGT
>CAYJHX010000338.1:0-2648 GCA_964369395.1 uncultured Desulfovibrionaceae bacterium | reverse complement strand
GGACAGCAAAGCATCCATGATTTTTTAATTGCGCAGAGGTCTCAAGATATAGATTTATTACATAAACTTCAAGGTTTTAACTGCATGCAATAGATTTAGTGCAAATCATAATTGAAGTTATTTGAAAAGGGGGTCTGGGGGCCCGCTTAGAGTGGGGCCTTTTTTCAAAAAGGTTCTTTCCCTCTCTCAGAAAATACACACTAAAAAGGTTTTCCCATGACATCCTCCCCTCAAAGCAATAAACAAGAAGCCAAAGACTTACCTCTTTCCTATGCCCGAAGGCTTTCGTGGTTTTCCTTTATTCTTATTTTGACTTCTAGTTTGGCTCTTTCTATTTTTATTGCTAATTCAGCTAGAGACAATTTACTCACCAAGCATGAAGAATTTGCTGATTTATTGGCAAAAAACCTTAATCATCAAATATATCAAAGGTTTACTGTGCCAACTGTTATTGCTTATGGACGTATTGCTTTAAAACAACCTTTGCAATACGAACGCTTAGACAAAGTGGTGCGTTCTGTCATGCATGGGCTAAAAATAGAACGTTTTCGCATTTATGATTTTGGGCGCATTGTGGCCTATTCTACGGACAATGAAGATTTAGGCCGCAGTGGTCTTGCGCCTACTTCTGTCAACGAAGCCCTCAATGGAAAAACCAGTAAGGCTGAGCTCGTTACCACATTTCCTGTGTGGCAAGCTCCTTTTCGATTACCTTTAGAGTCTGGATCTTTTATTTTACGCACGGTGTACCCTTTAACAGGGCAAACGCGCTCTAAAGAAGGTGTGGTAACCAACCATATCATGGGCGTTTTGGAATTAAGTCAAGATATTACCGATGACTATATGTCGGTGCTGGCTTTTCAGGGCTTAATTGTGGCCACGTGTTTATTTTCCTCTGTAGTTTTATTTATTTTTCTAATTGTTATTATTCGTCGCACAGAAAAACTACTGGCTTTTCGTGTGGCTAAAAATAAGGCCTTGGAAAATGAATTGCACAGCAAAGAAAAATTGGTCAGCATGGGGCGAGTTATTTCTAGTATTGCCCATGAATTGCGCAATCCCTTAGGTATTATCCGTTCGAGTTCGGAATTTTTACTTAAGCGCCAAAAAGAAAAAGAAAGCGATACAGCCTCACAAAAAATTCTTACGGCCATTTATGATGAATCTTGTCGTTTAAGTCAGACTATTAATGATTTTTTAGATTACGCACGCCCACGCCAACTACAAGAAAAGCCTGTAGATATTACTCGAGTATTAGAAGAAGTTATGGCCTTTTTAGAAGGCGAATTTGCCCGTTGTCAGGTCAGCGTCGAGCAAGAATTGGAGAAAGAACTTTTTGTTGTTGGCGATAAAGATTTGTTGTATCGTGCTTTTTATAATATTTTAGTCAATGCTCAACAAGCCATGGACGGCCCCGGCATTATATCCATTTATGGTAAAAAAATTGGCTCGCATATCGAGCTTAGCTTTATAGATTCTGGGCCAGGTTTTCCGGAAGATAGCATAGAAAATATGTTTGATCCCTTTTTTACCACCAAAGATAATGGAACAGGGCTAGGCTTACCCATTGTAAAAAGTATTATCACCAGTCATCACGGCATCATTTTCCTTACAAATACCAGCGATGGACATGCTCAAGTCACGATTGATTTTACCGTACCTGGGTCTGATTCGTCTGCCCAAAAATAACAACACTCCAAACAAGTATGGAGATTACTGTATATGAATGACAAAGCACATATCCTTATAATAGATGATGAAAAAAATTATTTGCTCATTTTAGAGACCATGTTGTTGGATTCCGGCTATAATGTTACTGCCATCAACGATCCCGAAACGGCACTTACTTTTTTGGAAGAATCCGAAGTAGACGTGGTCATTACTGATATGAAAATGCCACGCCTTACCGGACGTGACGTTTTGGAACGCGTTAAAAAAAGTTGGCCACATATCCCTGTGCTTATTATGACTGCCTTTGGTAGCATTGAAAGTGCTGTAGAAGTAATGAAATACGGCGCCTTTGATTATATTACCAAGCCTTTTGCCAATGATGAACTCTTACTTTCCTTGCACAATGCCGTAGAACTTTCTACTGCACATAGGCAATATAAACTTTTGCAAGAGGCCATGGAAATTCGCTATGGCACGCATCAAATCATTGGGCGCAGTCGCGGCATTCGAGATGTTTTTACCATGATTGATCGCGCAGCCCCCAGCAAATCTACGGTGCTCATCACCGGCGAATCCGGCACAGGAAAAGAACTGGTAGCCAGAGCTATTCATGTAACATCACCACGTAAAGAAGCCCCTTTCATTTCTGTAAACTGTATGGCTCTCAACCCCGGCGTCTTAGAAAGCGAATTGTTCGGTCATGAAAAAGGTTCCTTTACTGGAGCTGTAGCCATGCGCCGTGGGCGCTTTGAGCAAGCCAATGGCGGTACCCTCTTTCTTGATGAAATTGCAGAACTCACGCCAGATTTACAGGTAAAACTCTTGCGCGTCCTTCAAGATAAAAAATTTGAGCGCGTAGGCGGTGACGAGCAAATAGAAGTAGATATTCGTGTAGTAGCTGCCACCAATAAAAGCTTGCAACAATTAGTAGATTCTGGGCAATTTAGAGATGACCTTTTCTACAGACTCAATGTAGT
>CAYJHX010000337.1:0-2652 GCA_964369395.1 uncultured Desulfovibrionaceae bacterium | reverse complement strand
GCAAAGGAACTTTTTCAAGGTTCTTGTCGTGTATGCAAAGTGTGTGATGGCAAGGCTTGCATTGGTGAAACGCCAGGAATGGGTGGCTGCGGAACGGCAAGTTCTTTTCATAATAATTATAACGCTTTGAAAAATGTACGTTTGAATCTTCGCTTGATACACGATGTAAGAGAGCCAAACTTAGCCACTTCTTTTTTAGGTATGAAGCTTGATATGCCTTTATTGATCGCTCCTATTGGCGGTATTTCCTACAATATGAAAAGCGCCATCACGGAAGATGAATACACAAAGGCTATCATTGATGGCGCAAAAGAATGTGGAATTTTAGGAACAACAGGCGATGGTGTGCCCGATATAATCCATGAATCTGGCTACAAAGCCATAGCAGAAGCTCATGGTTTTGGTATTCCCTTTATAAAACCATGGGAAGGCAAAGAATTTGACATGAAATTTGAAAAAGCCCTTGCCACAAATTGCCCTGCTATTGGCATGGATATCGATGCGGCAGGCCTTATCACTTTAGCTTTGCAGGGCAGACCTGTTTCGCCAAAAAACTTAGAAGAGTTGACAAGCATTGTTAGCATGGTGCATGCAAAAGACAAGAAATTCATTCTTAAAGGCATTATGACAGTTGAAGATGCACAGAATGCTGTTGAAGCAGGTTGCGATGCTATTGTTGTGTCGAATCATGGTGGGCGTGTGCTTGACTATACACCGGGTACAGCCGAGGTCTTACCGCGTATTGCAAAAGAAGTGAAAGGCAAAACGACAATTATTGTTGATGGCGCCATTAGAGATGGTTTTGACATTTTGAAAATGCTCGCCCTTGGAGCTGATGTGGCTATGATTGGGCGCCCTTATTCTCTTGCTGCAGTGGGAGGACAAAAAGAGGGCGTTGTGCTGTATACAAAACAGCTAAAAAACCAACTTACGCAAGCCATGGTGCTTACGGGGACAAGTTCCGTAGCAAATGTTACTGCTCATATTCTTGCTTAGCAGGCTGTTGAAAAAGTGGAATCTACTTCGTCAGACTTGTTTTTTGCTCCGGTCGAGTACCAGAAGAGTACACTTTCTTCGCAAAAAAAATTGTCTTTCTCGTATCTTACATGTAGGAAAATGATGAAAGTAACATTTTATCGGAGACTTTTTTTGAAACAGACTGTTTGCAACAGGCTGTTAGGAAAACGTTGACTAAATGCCTTGTAAATTTTTTGATAGGAGTTTTTATGTACACTTTTTTATTTTCGTGCTTCCTACTTCTTTTTGGCTATTTTGTTTATAGTAAATTTATAGCCAATGTTTTTGGAGTAGACGCGAACCGCCCTGTGCCATCACAAACACTAGCAGACGGTTTTGACTTTGTTGAACTTCCTTCATGGAAGTCTTTTCTTATTCAATTCTTAAACATTGCAGGAACCGGTCCTATCTTTGGTGCTATTGCTGGCGCTATGTGGGGGGCAAATGCCTTTTTATGGATTGCCCTTGGTTGTGTGTTTGCTGGTGCTGTGCACGACTTTTTAATAGGTATGATGTCTGTTCGCTCTAATGGTACAACGGTTGCTGAATTAGTGGGCGAAAATATCAACAAATTTGCAAGACAAGTGATGATTCTTCTTTCTGCTGTGTTACTTTTGCTTGTAGGTGTCGTATTTATTGCTTCGCCGGCTGATATTTTGGCAAATTTAACAGGCGCAAATAGATGGATTTTTATTGGCGTAATTTTTGTGTACTACCTTCTTGCTACTGTTTTGCCTGTTGATAAAATCATCGGCAAGGTCTATCCCATTTTTGGTATTGCACTTTTAATTATGGCTGTTGGTATTGTTTTTGGTTTAGTGAGTACCGGTTTATTTTATGAAATTCCTGAATTTGATTTTTCAAACCCACACGTTGCTGGAAAATCCATCTTCCCTTACTTATTTATTTCTATTGCTTGTGGTGCTATTTCAGGCTTTCACGCAACGCAATCGCCAATCATTGCTAGATGTATCAAAAGCGAAGCAGCAGGCCGTAAGGTTTTCTATGGCGCTATGATTACAGAAGGCTTTGTTGCTCTTATTTGGGCAGCAGCGGCAATGACATTCTTTGGCGGTCTTGAAGGTCTTTCACAAGCGGGTTCAGCTCCTGTTGTTATCAATAAAGTTTCAATGGGTTTCATGGGAACTATTGGTATGGTGCTTGCTGTTCTTGGTGTTGTTGCTTGCCCAATCACATCTGGCGACACAGCATTTAGAGCGCTTCGCCTTGTTATTTCTGACGCTTTCAAAATTGATCAAACAAAGAAAGTCAACAGATACTATATCGTTGTGCCTATTTTTGCCATTGCGGCGGCTCTTTTGTTCATCGACTTTGCTATTATCTGGAGATACTTCTCTTGGTCTAACCAAACCTTGGCAACATTCGCACTTTGGGCGGCTGCGGCCTATTTGAAGAAAAATGATAGATTCTACCTTGTAGCAATGATTCCTGCTATGTTTATGACTGTAGTTGTTACTTCTTATATCTTGGTTGCTCCTGAAGGTTTCTATAGCTTCATGGTTTCTTTTGTTGACATCAAAACTGCTGAACTCATCGGAACAGGCGTTGGCATTGTGCTTGCGCTTTTCTTTGCTTTCCTCTTCTCTAGAAAAAGTAAAGCTGATAACTAATCTA
>CAYJHX010000336.1:0-2653 GCA_964369395.1 uncultured Desulfovibrionaceae bacterium | reverse complement strand
TTTTTTGCGCTTTTTTACACTTGGCAAAAAGGGTAAATCCACGTACATTGTGGCACTTTATTTTTCCTCGTGTAAAGGAGACCTATCATGGATATACGTTTTCAAGCAGGCGGCCCTACCCTTTGGAAAGGTGCCGTTATGCTGACTTTTGCCCATAAAGAAGAAGACCCCGCGGCACTTTGCCCAGAAATAGAAGCCATAAGCCCTTGGTTTTGCATTGCTCCCGGTCGACGCGATTTTATGGGAAAATCCGGAGAATTAGCTCTCTTTCACGGTCATCCAGAGCAAGCTGTACCGCGCGTTTTAGCCATAGGCCTTGGCCCCAAAGAGAAATTTAGCCTAGAAATTTTTCGTAAAGGTGTGGCCGCCGCCGTGGCGCGTTGCCATAGTATAGGTGCAGAATCTATCCTACTCCCCATGCCTGCCTTGGCAGCCTTGTCCGGCGACGCTTTGCGCCTGGTAGAAGAAGCGGTTTGCGCCGCACAGCTAGGTTTATATGCTTTTACTAGCCTCAAAAAAGAAGATGCTGAACAAAAAACTGCTCCGGCATGGTTAGCCTTGGCATTTAATGAAGAGCATGTCCCCGATGCTGAGCACAGCGCTGCTCGTCGTGGTGAACATGCCGCCGCCGCCGTGGCGCTGGCTCGCGACCTTGCCAACACGCCGCCCAACATTATGAGCCCCAATGCCCTTGCCGAAGCCGCACAAAAAATGTGCGCTGCTCAGGGCCTTACCTTTACCAAAATCAGCCAACAAGAGCTGGAAGCCATGGGCGCCAATACCTTGCTCGCTGTGGGGCAAGGTTCCCGTCAAGAAACGTGTATGGTGGTTATGGAACACGCCCCTGAAGGTCATGAAAATGACGCCCCCATTGTTTTTGTGGGCAAAGGCCTTACCTTTGACTCCGGTGGCATCAGTCTCAAGCCCGCCGCCAATATGCATCTTATGAAAAGCGATATGTCCGGCGCCGCCGCTGTGGTGGGCGCTTTACAAGGTATTGCGCAAAACGACGTGCCCAAACGCGTCATTGGTGTATTGGCCGTGGCTGAAAATATGCCTGGGGGCGACGCCATGCGCCCTGGTGATGTAGTGCGCTCTCTCTCCGGCAAAACTGTAGAAATTATCAATACCGATGCCGAAGGCAGATTGGCCCTGTGCGATGCCCTTACCTATGTGCAGGAGCAATGGAAACCAGCCTATATGGTAGACATTGCCACGCTTACCGGTGCTTGCGCCGTGGCTTTAGGCACTCAAGTGGCAGGCGTTTTTAGCGACGACCAAAGCCTTAACGACGAAATTTGCGCCGTGGGTAAAGTGGTGGGCGATAACTATTGGCCTTTACCCCTATGGGCCCCTTACGAAGAAGGCCTTAAAAGCGAGGTAGCCGATATTTCCCACATGGGTGCTCGCGAAGGCGGCGCCATCAATGCGGCCCTTTACTTGAAAAATTTTGTGGAAAAAGACGTGCGCTGGGCCCACTTGGACATTGCTGGCACCGATTGGGCCTTTAAGAAAAGCCCCCTTTCCCCTGTGGGCGCCATAGGTTTTGGCGTGCGCACTTTAATCGAACTTGTACGAGGCACAGTATAATGAAAGTATATCTTATTGGCGCCGGCCCCGGCGATATGGGCTTACTTACCCTTAAAGGCAAAAGTATTTTAGAAAAAGCCGACGTGGTGGTCTATGACGCCTTGGCCAATGCGGCCATGCTCGATTTTGCTCGCCCCGATGCCGAGCGCATTTATGTGGGTAAACGAGCCAATAAACACGCCCTGCCCCAAGACGGTATCAATGCCCTTATTGTGGAAAAAGCCAAAGAAGGCAAAATTGTGGCTCGCCTTAAAGGCGGCGACCCCTATATTTTCGGGCGCGGAGGCGAAGAAGCCGAAGAATTGCTTGCCGCTGGCGTGCCCTTTGAAGAAGTGCCCGGTATTTCTAGCACCATCGCTGGCCCTGCCTATGCTGGCATACCGCTGACGCACCGCTCCTTTGCTTCGTCAGTAACTCTCATTACTGGGCACGAAGACCCTACCAAGCCCGGTTCTGTACATAATTGGCAAGCATTGGCCGCTTCTGCCTCCACCTTGGTCTTTGTTATGGGCATGAAGAATTTACCAGACATCGCCAAAAACCTTATGGCAGCGGGGCTTTCTCCTGATACGCCCGCCGCGTTAGTCCATTGGGGCACCACAGCCCACCATCGCTCCCTTGTGGCCACCCTTGCCACCCTAGAAGCCGAAAGCAAAGCCCAAGGCTTTACCAATCCTTCTGTCATTGTGGTGGGCAATGTGGTTACCTTACGCGACAAGCTCAATTGGTTTGAACAAAAACCCTTACTTGGCAAAGGTATAGTCGTCACCCGCGCCAGAGAACAAGCCAGCGGCTTGGCCCATTCTTTGGCCGAACTGGGCGCCCACGTCATTCAATTTCCTACCATTGAAATTTATGACTTAGATGATTACAGCCAAGTGGATGCGCATATTGCAGATTTAGCTTCCTATCAATGGCTTGTGTTTACTTCTGTCAACGGCGTCAAGCATTTTTGGAAACGCCTTGCCAAGCACGGCCTTGATACTCGCGCCTTGTACGGTAAAAAAGTCGCTGCCATCGGCCCCGCCACAGCAGATATTTTACGCGAACGCGGTCTTGAGCC
>CAYJHX010000335.1:0-2654 GCA_964369395.1 uncultured Desulfovibrionaceae bacterium | reverse complement strand
GGGCCCTTTTTGGCGCTAGCAAAAGGGCCCTCCTTCCCCCCATAAAAGTATAACTCGCATAGAAGGTATTGCATCCATGCAAAATTATGAATTTCTTGTGACTTTAGAGAACTGTCCTAAGGAAACGCGATTAGACGCTTTTCTGGGCGCGCATATTTTAGATATTTCGCGAGAAAAAATTAAAAAAGCCATCCAAAGCGGGCAATGCCGTGTGGATGGCTTTGTGGTTTCTTCTGCCAGTACGCGGGTAAAGATAGGGCAGAGCATAGCGTTATTACTGGCACCGCCCGTGACGTGCATTACACCGGAACAAGGCCCCGTGGATATTGTTTGGCAGGATGATACTTTGCTTGTTTGTAATAAATCTGCAGGCTTGACGGTGCATCCCTGTCCTTCGTGTACAGAAAATACCTTTATTCAGCGTCTTGCCACGCATTTTCCTGTATTGTTGGAGCAAGAAGGCTTGCGGCCTGGTATTGTGCATAGATTAGATAAAGATACCAGCGGCTTGATTGCTATAGCACTCAGTGAAAAAGCCCGTCTTGCCTTGTCGGAGGATTTCGCTGAACGACGGGTGCATAAAGAATATTTGGCTTTGCTACACGGTAGTATTCCTGAACAGGGGGAAATTACAGAACCTATAGGGCGTCACCCCACGGCTAAGGTGCTTATGGCTGTGGTGCCGGAAAGTAAAGGCGGCCGCGCTGCTAAAAGCGCGTGGCAGCGTTTGTATGTCGACCCTGATGAACGGTTTTCTGTGGGGAAAATAACTATTTTTACCGGACGAACCCATCAAATTCGTGTCCATATGGCGCATTTGGGTTTTCCTTTATGGGGCGATGCTGTATATGGAGGCCCTTCGCATAAAGAACGTCAAAAAGAAAATCAAAAAGAAAGAAAGAAAGAAGGGCAAAGGGAGGAGTTAGGGGCTGAAACCAAGCTTGCCGCGCGTCAGATGTTGCATGCGTGGCATCTTTCTTTGCCACATCCTGTAACGAGGGAATATAAAGAATTTTATTGTGCGCCGCCGGAAGATTTTTTGCAATGCGCTTTGGAATTATTGCAAAAAACGCAAAAAGTGGTGGTGACTGGCCTTGCAGGTTGCGGAAAATCGACATTCCTTCATGCTTTAGAGGCTTTGGGCTTACCCGTTTGGAGCGCCGATGCTGTGGTGGCAAAACTCTACGCTGTGGGCGGAGCAGGGTATGCTTTTTTTGTGCATCGTTTTGGAACACGCTTTGTGCCGCACGCCAAGGCAGAGCTTGATAGAACAGCTTTGCGTCTTGCCATGCAAGAAGATGCTTTTTTGCGCCAAGAGGTGGAAGGTTTTATCCATACCCTTGTGCGAGAAGATTGTCAGGCATTTTGGCAGCGCTGCGAAGAGCAAGGGCAAAAGTTAGCTGTGGCAGAGATTCCTTTGTATTTAGAAAATGGCTGGCATACCAAACAAGAAGCACATATTGTGGGTGTGGCTTGTGCGCAAGATATTCGTCATGGGCGCTTGCAAGAAAAACGTGGCTGGAGCGAGGAGCATTGCCACAATATAGACGCTTGGCAATGGCCACAAGATAAGAAAATGGCTGCGTGCCATACAGTTATTTCTAACGATGGTACGGTAGACGATTTAGAGGGCGCTGCCACAGGGCTTGTGCAACATTTATTAAAAGCTTGTGCGGAAAAAAAGCAGGAACAGAGAAAAATGTTACAGGCCTTGTGGGAAGAACCTGCATTATAAAGAAAAGAAAAAGAAATCTGCTTTACTTTTTTGACTTTCTTTGTCAAAGTTTTTGTGTGGAAAATTTGTGTCTATGAGAGCCCTGCGCAATTCATTGCGCAGGGTATCATGGAGCATTGACGACAGTCAGTGCGACCAAAAATCAAGAATAGGTGTAGCTTTGCTTCGCCGTTAAATGATTGATTTTTGTGCCTTTACCTCTGCATATATTATTTTAAACTTTGAACAAATTTTGAAGTTTAAAATACAAAGCTATATTTGAAAATAATTGTGCAGAGGCCTTGTCTATGTAGACGCGTAATAAAAACTATTGCTTATGTAAAAAGGAAAAAAAATGGAAGTATGTATAGCCTATATGCGGGAAAAGCCCGTAATGCTTCGTCTTGAAGATAATATCGCCTATATTGATAATGAAGCACAGGCCATGAAAGGCTTAACTAAAGATATTTTGCAAGACTTTTCTGCCACGATTGCCGCCATTCCTTATACTAGCGATGAAGAAGCGTATAAGGCTTTGGTAAATGCTAAACGCGCAGCTTTTCTTTCCTCTTTGCTTGGGTATGCTGTGGGCGATGAATGCGTAGATAAAGTTTCGCAGATTCTAGACAGCGTCCATTATGATGTGTTGTTGTACTTGGGTGAAGTGGGTGAGGAGTAGGCAGTCGGCTGAAAAAGGGCAAGCTACTGCGTTAGACTTGTTTTTTCTTTCGGCATGGACCAGAAGAGTCCTATGCCTTCAAGAAAAAACATCGTCTTCCTTGTATCTTACCCTTTTTGAACCGACTGCATTAGCCCACAGGACGTGGGCAAGCCCCGCAGGGGAGCAAAACAAAGCCAGCCGAAATTTATTTTCGGCGCCCGCGACTTTTGCGATAGCTTGTGTTGCACAGGACGTGCAACCAAGCGTCATCTAGGCTGT
>CAYJHX010000334.1:0-2658 GCA_964369395.1 uncultured Desulfovibrionaceae bacterium | reverse complement strand
TGCTTACTTCTCAAAATTTGCCTTAATTTGCCTTTCCTTATTGAAATGACGAAAAAAGAACTTGTCATTGCTCCAGAAAAAATTTATTATTAGTAAATATTATCAACAAGTGAGAAAATTGTAGTTTTATCACCTGTTTATATTTTTGGAGGTCATATGGATGTCGTCTTGTTATCTCGGCTACAATTTGCTGTAGCCGTCTTCTTTCACTTTGTTTTTGTTCCACTCACTCTCGGCCTTTCTGTGTTGCTTGCTTGGATGGAAACCCGTTATGTACGAACGGGTGATGAGTTTTGGAAAAAACAATGTCAGTTTTGGGGCAAGCTCTTTATCATCAACTTTACCCTAGGAGTAGTTACAGGTATTACCCTAGAATTCCAATTCGGTACCAACTGGTCTCGCTACTCAGAATATGTGGGCGACATCTTTGGCTCCTTACTGGCTGTGGAAGCCACTGTAGCTTTCTTCTTAGAGTCTACCTTCATCGCCGTATGGGCATTTGGTTGGAAAAAGGTCAGCAAAAAAGTGCACCTTTTTGCCATTTACATGGTTGCCCTAGCCGGTAATCTTTCTGCCATATGGATTATCCTTGCCAATGGCTGGATGCAAAACCCTGTAGGTTATGTGCTACGTAATGGCCGTGCAGAACTTGACAATTTCTTTACCGTTATCAGCAACCCCTATGCTTGGGGACAGTATTTCCATACTGTTCTTTCTGCTTGGATGCTGGGCGGTTTCTTTGTGCTTGGCGTATCTGCTTGGCATTTATTACGCAAAAATCAAATACAATTTTTTGGTGCGGCTTTTCGTATGGCGGCTCCCTTTACCCTCGTCATGGCTTTGCTTGTAGGGGCAACGGGGCACCATCAAGGCCAAGTAGTTGCCAAATATCAACCTGCAAAACTCGCCGCCATGGAAGCCCTTTGGGAAACAAGCACCCAAGCTCCTATGCATGTTTTTGCTTGGCCCAATGTGGAAAAAGAAACAAACAGCTTTGAGTTTATTACCATTCCTGGTTTAGTTTCTTGGATGTCCTACGGCGATGAAAATGCCGAAGTAAAAGGTCTAAAAGCCTTCCCTAAAGAAGATCGCCCCCCCCTATGGATAACCTTCCTCTCTTTTAGAACCATGGTAGGTCTTGGCACCATCTTTATTGCCTTTGCTTTGTTGGCTTTCTGGCAACGCAATCGCCAAGAAAACATGAGCCCATTACTCATGCGCTGCCTTGTATGGATTATTCCTCTCCCCTATATTGCCATTATGCTTGGCTGGGCAGTAGCAGAGGTAGGGCGCCAACCTTGGATTGTATACGGCCTTATGCGCACTTCTGATGCAGTATCGCCCATACCCGGAAGCAATGTAGCCATATCTTTAGTCGCCTTCATTGTGGTGTACTCCATGCTAGGACTTATCGATATTTACTTATTACGCAAATATGCCTGTAAGGGCCCAAAGGTTTAGGAGGGAAATATGTTAGAAACCACATGGTTTGTACTCTGGGGCCTTTTATGGGCTATCTACTTTATCTTGGATGGTTTTGATTTGGGATTAGGAACTCTTCTTCCTTTCTTAGCCAAGGATGAACACGAAAAAAGAGTTATCTACAATGCAGCCGGCCCCTTTTGGGACGGCAACGAAGTGTGGCTTATTACGGCTGGCGGCGTAACCTTTGCCGCTTTCCCCAAAGCCTACGCAGTGATGTTTAGTGCTTTATACGCACCACTGCTCATTATTCTCTTTTCACTTATCTTTCGCGCGGTTTCGTTTGAATTTCGCAACAAAGAAGATCACCCTTTATGGTCGGCCTTTTGGGATAAAGTACACTTTATCTCCAATTTCATCCCCGCCGTACTTTTTGGTGTAGCCTTTGCCAATTTGTTTATGGGCATTCCCATCGATGGCAACGGCGTCTATCATGGCAACTTGCTTAAATTGCTCAATCCTTATGGCATTGCTGGCGGCATATTCTTCTTGGTGCTGTTTTCCTTACACGGTTCCATTTGGCTTGCCTTCAAAGCAGAGAATCATTTACAAAACAGAGCCATTGCTACAGCCATATTCTTGTGGCCTGTCATGCTAGTGTTGCTTGTTGCTTTCTTGGTACTTACCTACATGTATACTAATATCTTTAACAATTACTTTGACATGCCTTTACTCTTCCTTGTTCCGGTAATTGCTTTAGTGGCCCTTATTGCTGTGCGCAAAATGCTATCAGATGGAAAGCTTTTCCTTGCATGGGCTTGCAGTGGCGTATACATTTTGGGCGTTACCTTCTTTGGTGTGCTTGGCATGTTCCCTGGAATTATTATTTCCAACATGGATCCCAGCTTTACCGTCACCGCCTTTAATGCAGCCTCAAGCCCGCTTACCTTAAAAATTATGTTAGGTGTAACCTTAGCTTGTGTGCCATTAGTTATAGCTTATCAAGCATGGATGTATAAAACCTTCTCTGGTAAAGTGACCGCTGAAGAGTTAGAAGACGATCACGCATATTAAAAACGTCTGTGCGAAAAAAGCACGAAACCTATAAAAAGCAGTCAAAAAACTTCCTTTAGACTGCTAATAAAGCCTTTTTGGGGAAGAGCCTTTTTGAGGTTCTTCCCCTCCTCTCCTAAAATATCTTCGTACTCTTTATAACAATTTCCACTATAATATCAC
>CAYJHX010000333.1:0-2659 GCA_964369395.1 uncultured Desulfovibrionaceae bacterium | reverse complement strand
CCCATACCTGCCGACGCCAATGCTGTAACCACACCAATAATAGTTGAAGTTGCCGCTCCCATAGTAAACCTCCTTCTATATCTTGTTGCAAACAAGGTCTCGTAAAAAATTCCAACAAAATGCCGATGTTGCCATTTTTTAACAATCTGTCAGCATTTTAAAATATAAACTTTCCGTATGTTTTGCCCCTAATCGCCTGTACAAAGCATCACAAGGGCGCGATGTGGGCGAAGAATACTGTATTCTTTGAACACCCCGAGCTTGCAATGCTTTTTCTGCATAGCGCAACAAACGCAAGCCCGCAAAACCTTCACGCATGGCAGGCGCCACATACAAGGCATCAAGACTTGCGCAAAAAAGTCGCTGCTTATGGTGGCAAAAGCTCAACACAAAAACCGCATAGCCACATAAAAGGCCCTGAGCATCGCGCACCGTACAAATATGCAGCATATTTTCTTTCTCTAAAAGGGCATAGGTGTTGATGTCTGGCGCGTACACTTGCTCGCCATACAATGAAGCTTCCACCTCATCCCAATGAGCCTTAGCCAGCAAAGAAACGCCTTGGGCCACCGCCGCTACATTTTCTGTTTGTACTGTAAGCATAGTATCCTCATTATATGTCTACGTGCATAACAACAGCCGCCACCGTAAAAGGCAATGGTTTGTCCTGTACCAACCACAAAGAGCTTTGTGTGCTTTGCCCTCCACCGGGAATAAAATCCACATCGCCACTAAAAGGCAGTACCGCTTCCCCCCACACCGTGGGCACAAAGGGAAAATCAAACAAACTTTCCAAGCTATGGCCGTACTTTCCGCCCATGCTGCTTTGTAGACGTGCAGTACACAAGCCCAATCCGCGCATTTGTCCAAGGCTTGTCCCTTGTTGCCCCTCTCCCTCAGCAGGCAAAGGCGAAAGACGCGATACATAGGGCAAACCCACATGCACCACCTTAGCCGCATAGGGCAAAATAATACGCCCTTGCTGCACAACCAAGCCTTCTAAAGGGCTACCATCGGCCAGCACAGAAACCACACACCCCTCTAAATAATCTAAGCCGCTTATGTCTTGTTGCCCTTGGGACAAACGTGTTGTACAGCCCGCATCCACAAAAAAGGCCTCGGCAATACCTGTATGGTCTTGCCAGCGATCCGCCAATTTTTCTAAATAAAAACGCGACTGCTCCTGCACTTCTTCTGAATTTTGCTCCCCTTGCGCAGCGTACCCTTGCGGCATTGCCCTTTGCACTACCAGATAAATTTCATCGCCATAAAGGCCAGATACCGTTATGACCGAACGCACGTTACCTTGTGTACTATGCCGACTCCAGCCCCATATATCATGCTCTTTCATATACGTTAGAGCCAATAAAACCCCATCTTCACGTACAATCCAAATGCTGGAATGCGGCGTTTGTTGATATGCCCACTGGCGAAGACTTTGCCCTTCAAAAAGATGCGGCGCCATAATAGAAAGATCATTACCGGAATAACCGTCTTTTTCTAAACTATAAAAAAGATCGCGCACCCTAGCCCCATGTCTTTGCACATGCACAATGGAATTACCTATGATAATAGGAAAAAGATTGGAACTACCCCAATAGCTTTGCGCTGTAATGGACACATTGCTCGCCGTAATAGCGGCACCCTCACCGCTAACTTTGTATTCACTACCCGCCGTTCCCAAAAGCAAATCGCCAAAGCTGGCCGCCCACGTTATGGCATCAATATTTCCCGAAGCAATATGATATTCCACAGGGTCATCATCTTGTAAGGGACGCGACTTACGAAAATTTTCAAAATCCCCCACACGCGACATATAAAAAGCCTGTGGGCTTTGCGGTGTAGCTGCCAAAATCATGCGCTGTTGGTGAAAAGACACCACTCCAGGATTATTGCCATCAGCAAAGGGGTCCCAATCTTCCTTGGGCGTGTCAGAAATATCGGCTTCATAATTATTATCTACAAAGGACAATGTGCTACTCATACCAATAAATCCAAAATAGCCCGCTTCTTCACGATAGACATTGTATTCACTGGCACCCGTCACAGCAGGCCACGTCACCGTAGCTCTATTGCCTTGCACCCAGTCAGAAGGGTGGCGCCCCTGCACAGAGCCCACCTCGGATGCCAAAGATTCTTTGCCTTGTGCATCCACCGCCACCACCTTATAGCGTAGCTCATAGCCATTGGCCTCGCCCGTAAAAACAACTGTAGGCTTAGCCGGAGCAGACAGCGACGTATTGAGCACGACCTCTTGTACAGTCCACGTATAATAAGGAGCTGCCCCTTGACGCAAAATTTTATGCAAAGGATACTTTTTGTGGGCAAAATAGACGATATCACCCACTTGTGCAAAAGAAAGTAAAGGTAAATCTTGCCCATCCCACGGCGTAACTATATCCACCGAGGGCAAAAGAGCTCCCCCTTGCGCCACTCGTAAGCGCCGATGCGATAAAATCAATACAAAATTGTGTTCTACCTCCACATTAAAAGAAAAAGGAAACAGCACCGCGTCATTATCCAGCCCCGCACCAAGATCTGCCACAAAATGCGTACCGGGCCTGCGCTCCACATTGCCATGCACATTAGGCAAAAAATTTTCCATACACTGTACCGAATGAGGATACTTACTTAAGTCGTATCGCGCCGAAAGCGACGA
>CAYJHX010000332.1:0-2664 GCA_964369395.1 uncultured Desulfovibrionaceae bacterium | reverse complement strand
TCGGCTTCTTCCGCTATTTTCCTATCCACATGAGCAAGCATTTTTTGCGCATGCACAAAATCAGGGTCCAATTTCAGCGCCACTGAAACAGCTTGCCGCGCCTTGTCCAGTTTTTTCCACTCTAAATACAAACGAGAAATATTGAAATATAAATTGGGGTCATTGCGCAAATACTTTGACGCACGCAAGTAATAGGTTTCTGCCAGTGGAAAGCGCCCAAGCTCGCGCAGGGCCATGCCGATGAGGTTATATAAAGGTAAAATATCATCACGTAAATCCAGCGCCTCACTCAAAAAAGTTACCGCTTCATCATAGAGCTTGGCCTTTAAAAAAACCTCCCCTATATCCCCTAACAAAACAGCATCTTGCGGATAATCTCTACCAAGGGTCAATAAGGTGGCGCGTCCCTTCTCCACATTGGTGGTCAGCTCTACCTTACCTTTTTCAAGGCGTTGCAGTTTTTTCTCTTCCACCAAGCGTCTGGCTTCTTCAGCACTGTTTTGGGCTTGCTCAGCAAGGCAACCTTGCAATTCGTTCATGCTGTCTGCCAAGGCAGCCTCATTACCAGGCGTATACGCAATGGCTAAGGGGAATAATTGCTTTACCGTAGGCTCAAGATTTAAATTCATGACGCTGGCGTCAATCAAATCTTCAAGTTCTTTACGCTCTGCCTTAAGTAAAGTGCCCCCGCGCATAATTTTTATGCCATTTTGAATAGATTGCACAGCAGCAGCAATATTGCCCTGTTTTACCTGCGATGGTGCCTGCCGAAGACTTTGCCTTATACTTGCAATATTTTCTGCCATAATGTACGCACTCCCATAAGTGATTTACCGTATCCATAGTATAAAGCAAACTTTCTGTAAAGCGTCTCGACCATAAAAGGTAGAATACTGTTTACCACAACACCATATTAACGTATTTCTAAGAAAACACTCATATTTTAGCAGGGTCACAGCTCATACACGGGGCATCTGCCCCATGGCACCCACGTGCTTTTCACGTAAAAAGTCCCAAAGCTTTTCTTGACAGCAAAGCGGCGAAAGTGGTATAAAAACATAACAAGAACGGTGAATTTTCTAGACTTTTTTTAAGTTCTTGCCATAAAAACGAAAATTTTTTTAGACTTTTTCTACCATATACACAAGACTTTTATAACCACACAAACTTTGCAAAAAAATTTCATATTATTTTAAGAGGGAGAATTACTATGCGTAAAGAAGGTACTGCGGAACAATCCATGGAGAATGTATGCCTTAAGCATGACAATGGCCCAGACATTACTTTTACGGGACGTCTTTTTGCCGAGTCTTCTTGGTTTGATGAAGAAAGCGCCACCCTCACCCGTCAAAAACTTTATATGACTGATAACAAAGAACAAGTATACTACATTGTACGTGGTACCGGCCCCGATCGTTCGCGCCATGCTTACAGACTTACAGTACAAGGCGACCATTGCATCATCCACAACGGCGCCACAGAAATGACCTTAGAGTTTAATATGCTTATGTTAGCCGTACGCCAACTTTGCGGCCTAGATGCCGAAGCAACCCCTACCTTATGTATGGTGGAAGAAATGCTTAAAGCCGCCAACAGCTAAGCCACAAAGCATTAAAGCAAAATAAGGCAAAAAGGCTCTGAGTAACTCTGCTCAGGGCCTTTTTGCCTTATAAAGCATAAAAATAAGACTCCTGCACAATTAAAAAATCATGGATTGCTTCGTCGCTACGCTTCTCGCAATGACCTAGTATTACAACGAAAGTCATTGCAATCCATGTATTTTAGCAATTTTAAGAATTATGCAGGACTCTTAAAATACATATTTTTTAAATTGAATTACCTGTCTTCAATATTCATAAGCCCTTACGCAAAGGCCTTCTGTTTAAAACACAAAACAAATTTCATCCGCGTTTTTACCAATACTATGGCTTTGTAAATAACCTTGGATTTTCCTGCACAAAAAGCCAATGAAATGTCCAATAAGGGGCTGTGTATTCGCGCACAAAATACGATTTGCTAAAAGCATATTCCTTTTTGGATTCGGTCATTTTTTCGTAATACATAAAGAGGTTTTGACGTTGCGCCGCCGTCCAGCGAAAGGTACCGCTCAATTGCATATGGTCAGAAAGGCGTACAAATTGCAGCCCGCCGTCATTATTTTCAGGACGAGCTAAAAAACTCGCCGTAACGCCACTTACAAGGTCGCCTTTCATATGCACAAAGACCGTAACTCCTTTACCATAATCTAAATAATACCCGTTTTCTACCTTGGTTATGCCCTCAAGACTCACCCTAGGATCTGCCCCTCTATGCCAAAATCGTTGAAACGCCGACCAGCTAAAATCAGGGGCCAAGGTAAGGGGAAAATCTGTCTGCGTATCAAGAATTTCCTGCGCAGTATCCTTGGAAGGAGCTTGAGACTGACACGCACAAAGCATACTAAGAAATACGAAGATGCATAGTAAAGATAGAGCGTTGCGCATGAAACCTCCTAAAAACATAGTATTTTTTAAGGAAAGAAAAAGATATCTATAATAAAAATTCTTTTAATAGAACCTCTTTTACATTCTTTACCATGTGGCAACAAAACATCATCATAAAAATAAAACATTGTCACCATAAAAAGTTTTGGGGGGTGGGGAGCCCATATAATGGGCGGGGAGG
>CAYJHX010000331.1:0-2666 GCA_964369395.1 uncultured Desulfovibrionaceae bacterium | reverse complement strand
TACAAATGCCTGTCTTAGATGGATTAATGGCAACGCAAAAAATTAGAAAGGATGAACAATTTAAGCATTTACCTATTATAGCTCTTTCCGCCAATGCCATGCTTGAAGATAGAGAAAAAAGTTTTCAACATGGCATGAATGAGCATATAGCAAAACCCATTTCACCTAGCATCCTTTATAAAACGCTTGATACTTGGATTGGTGATGTGGAAAGTAAAAAATAGCCTATACTAAGCATTGCAATAGATTGCTTCGTCATTATGAAGAGTCCTGCACAATTCTTAAAATTGCTGAAATACATGGATTGCTTCGCTTCGCTCGCAATGACTTTCGTTGTAATATCAAGCCATTGCGAGAAAAGCTAAGCAATCACCCAATGGGCGCTGAAGGTGTTTGCGTAGCCTGTATACGCTCTTGCAGCAAAGCCACCCCTTGAGCCGCATGACTCAGGCCATTATAAAAAGAGAATAATGCTACTACTTTATCTGCTTTATACGTGCGAAACAGTCCTTCTTCGCGCACTGTAGCAAAACGTATAGCCCGATCTTCTACCAAGGGGCGCAAAGGCTTTGGGGAAGGGCTTTGAGGATCTGCCAACCAAAGTAAAGTCGTTGCAAGAGCTATAGACACTTCTTCTATAATTTTAGCAACTTCAGGCGTTACCATTTCTTCGTCTTCCATTTCCAATGAATCCATCATGGTAGAAATATACATACGCAATTCGTCCAATAAGCGTACTGAGTGCGGCAACAGTGGATATTCCCGATAAATATGTGCCAATTCGTAATTACGCACTTTATAAAACTTTTGCGTATTGTTGCTTATTTTATTAAGCAGTCGAAACATACGACGTTGCGATACCTTATGCTCTTGATGCAAAAGATCGTGGGTCATGCTTTTTATAATATCGGCTACATCTACAAATTGCTTTTGCGCAGATTTTTGCACTTCTGCCGCTGCCGATGCCGGCCAAAGCAAAATGGAGACAAGCAAAGCCATTACGCTACCAATGCCCAATTCCAGTACCCTGTTTAATCCAAAAAGCCATACATTTTCTTCTTCAGCATGGCCTAACAACAGCACAAAAACTGCTGTCACCCCTGCGGTACGAAAGCGCTCTTCCCACAATTCTAAAAATGCGCAAATAGGCACCACAATAGCAAGCGCTATTAAGCGCCCTTGCAAGTCAGGAGGCACGATGGATGCTAAAGAAAGCCCCAAAACCACCCCCACCAAGGTACCAAAAAGGCGCAACAAAGATAGCTCTAGGGATGTGGACATGTGCACTTGCATAACCATAAGCGTAGCTAAAGGCGCCCAAAGGCTGTATTCAAGCTGTAATAGTTCTGCCGTGGCGTAGGAAAGAATACAAGCTATGGCTACTTTTATGCTGTATAAGAAGTTTTTAGCGGTGGAAGCCTCCACAAATTTTTGCGGTAATGACTTCCAATAACTAAAACTAAAGGCATGCTTGGAACCTAGCACAAAAGAACGAAATAAGGTGTTCCAAAAGCCGTGTTCTTTATTTTTTCGTAATGGTGACATGGGTATCCTATAAGGTGTAGTTCATATTGAATATTTCAAAAAAAGTTCATTTAGAGACCTCTGCACAATTAAAAAATCATGGATTGCTTCGTCGCTACGCTCCTCGCAATGACTTGGTATTACAATGAAAGTCATTGCGAGCGAAGCGAAGCAATCCATGTATTTTAGTGTTTTTTAGAATTATCCAGAGGTCTCATTTAATATATCATTTTCTTGGTCATGCCCCCATCCACTACAATATTGGCACCATTGATAAAATCATTGTCTGGGTGCGCCAAGAAAAGACATACATTAGAAATATCTCGTGGCATGCCTACCCTATTGGAAGGATGAATTTGATGATCATACTCTTCCAATGCATCCCAAGGGCCCGTATGAATATGCCCAGGGCTTATGGCATTTACTGTGATGGGTGTACCTATTAAAGAAACGCAAAGGCTATTGGTCAAGGACACAAGACCCCCTTTGCTCATGCCGTACAATTCCCAATGGGCCATATTTTGGTGCCAACGCGTAGAAGCAATATTAATAATACGCCCATAATCTTCCCCAGAATTTAAGGGGATAAAGGCCTGAGCGCATAAGTAAGCCCCGCGTAAATTCGTTTGTAATACCGCGTCTATCTCTTCTAGGGTCGTATGCGTAATGCTTTTTTCAAAGGCCGAAATGGCACCATTATTGATGAGCACATGGGCCTTGCCATAGTTTTTAGCAATGGAAGCAAAAGCTTTTACAATATCTTGTGGGTCAGATAAATCTGTTTTAATATACTCCACACCGTCTTGCACAGCTTCTACCACATCAAGCACCACCACCCGAAAACCACTTGCCACAAAACGTAAGCTCATATCAAGGCCCAAACCTTGAGAACCTCCCGTAATAATACATACTTTCATATAGACCTCCTATAACACACTGCAAACAAACGATAAAAAAGACATTGTATCAGTAAATTTTAAAAAAAGCATACTACGCATTATGCAACAAAAAAGACAGAATAATAAGCTGCTTTTATGCAATGTCAAGACACGTCACACAAAAGACATACTCTCTTCACCTCACAGAGCATTTGCCTTTTCGCGTGCTTTACTCTATAATCTATAGGCATTCCATCATACAGT
>CAYJHX010000330.1:0-2690 GCA_964369395.1 uncultured Desulfovibrionaceae bacterium | reverse complement strand
CTTTTGGGCGCTAGCAAACCGACCCAAAGGGCTTGTAGCCGTAGGCGAGGAACGAGCCGTACGGATATCGTGCGCCTAGGCGTCGTTCCCCTTTCCCCCCACAAAAAATCTCCTAACAATAATTACGAGGTAGTATTATGAATAAAGAACTATTGGCTATTTTGGCATGTCCGCGTTGTCAGGGAGAACTGACTTTAGAGACTAAGGACGACAAAGACGAAGGTCTAGCATGTGCGGCTTGTGCCGTCATGTATCCTATTCGCGACGATATTCCCATTATGTTGGTGGAAGAGGCTTTGCCTTTAGCGCAGGGTAAATAGGTTGTATATGCGTATTCTTATTGCTTCTGATATTCACGGTTCTTTGGAAAGTGCAGAGTTTTTATTGCAAAAAGCCAAGGAATTGCAGCCGGATTTGTGCGTGTTGTTAGGTGACTTTTTGTACCATGGCCCGCGTAACCCCTTGCCATTACAATATACCCCACAAGATGTGGCCACCACCTTGGGCAGTATTATGGATGTGGGTAAAGGCATAGATATTGTGGCGGTGCGTGGCAATTGTGATGCTTTGGTAGACGAAGAACTCTTGCCTTTTCCTTTATCACCTACGGCTCGTTTGCATGTGGATGGGCATAATTTTATCGCTGCCCATGGGCATCAATACGGGCGCGACCCTGACTTTACGGGCATTGCCGCAGGCACCATTATGCTTACAGGGCATACCCACGTACCTGTGGCTGAAGAAAAAGGGCAAGTGATTTGGTGGAACCCCGGTTCTTTAGCTTTGCCAAAACAGGGCTTTCCACGTTCTTATGCTGTGTATGAACAAGGCAAATACGTTATTTATGATGTGCAGGGCAATGTGTTTTTAGAGTATACGTTGTAAGGTAATGTATATGCACGCGAACTTGTCTGATTTAGCTTCTTCTGCCACTACGTTTCCTGTAACGCTTTTGCGCTGCACATCGTATGAACGTAAAGAAGTGCAAGAGCTTATGGGAAAGCTCTTGTGTCGTGCAGGTATTTTAGCTCAAGACGCCGATGAGAAAAGCGTTGTTTCTGCTGTCTTTGACGCCGATTCCAATACAAGCCCAAGCGTAACCTCTAATCTTGATGTGCATAAGGCAAAGCAAAACGCTGTTTTTCCTTTACGGCGCGGCATGCAAGTGTTGGTAAAGCCTAACTTGCTGCGCGGCAATGAGCTTACTTGTACCCATGCCGAAGTGGTGCGCGCGGTGTGCTTGTGTTTGCAAGAAGCAGGTATACGCGTGCGAATCTTTGATTCTCCGGGCTTTGGTACGGCGGCAGGGGTGGCAGAAAAAATTGGCCTTACGGCGGCGCTGGCACCTTTGGGCTTGAAAGTGCAAGAATTTTCTAAGCCTAACAATCTTATTTTGCCTAACAATTTGGGCACATGGCCCATTGGGCAAGAAGCTTTTGAAGCCGATGCCCTTATTTCTGTGCCGCGGCTTAAAGTGCATAGTCAAATGCGCCTTACCTTGGGGGTAAAAAATCTTTTTGGCTGCATATGCGGTTTGCGAAAAGCATTAGCGCACACGGTACAGGGACGCACTTTAGAAGATTTTTGCCGCTGTATTTTGGCTTTATATGCAGCTTTACCGCCTACGGCGGCAGTGCTGGATGGTGTGGTGGGCATGCATAAACGCGGGCCCACCGGCGGCGAGGCCTTCCCTGCTCATATTTTAGGAGCAAGCCCCCATGCCCAAGCCCTCGATACAGCCATATACACTGTGCTTGGTGTATTGTCCCAATATATACCCTTATGGCATGAAGCCCAAAAAGAGCTTATGCACGCCGCCTTTGCAGAAAATATCCATTATACCGACATGCTTCCGTCACAATGTGCTGTAAAAGATTTTGTTTTTCCGGCAGAGCTTAAGGACATATCTTTTCAACCGCATCGACTTTTGCTAAGCTATATGCGTCGTATGTGGCGTCGCTACTTTTAACATGCGCTGAAAAAGGGCGCCTACTGCGTCAGTGCATTTTTTTATCGAGCTGTGGACCATAAGAGTCCTACATGCTCTCAAAAAAATATCCACGTTCTTGCAGGCATCCCTTTTTGAACGCATGTTACCCTAGTTGGCGTTGAAAAAACACGCTGCTGCATTAGTAAAAAAGCATATAAGGAACAATTATGCCAAAAATACTCCCCCACCAAACCGATATCTACGCATTGACCGACAGTAAGCTCAGCTTGGGACGCTCTGTGGAAGAGGTGGCCAAGGCTTTGCTTGCCAGCGGTGTAAAAATTTTGCAATACCGCGAAAAAAAGAAAAAAGCTGGGGAAATGCTGGAAGAATGCCGTCTGTTACGTGCTTTAACCTTAGAAGCCAATGCTTGTTTTATTGTTAATGACCATATAGATATAGCCCTTTTGGTAGATGCCGATGGTGTGCATGTAGGTCAAGAAGATTTGCCCGTACCCGAAGTGCGCCGTCTTGTAGGGCCAGATAAAATTATCGGCCTTTCTACCCATGCTCCTAACGAAGCTCAGGAAGCCAAAGCCCTTGGGGCTGATTATATTGGCGTAGGCCCGCTCTTTGCTACCCAAACCAAAGAGGACGTATGCGCCCCTGTGGGCTATGAATACTTAGAATACGCCGTGCAGCATAGTCCCTTGCCCTTTGTGGCCATTGGCGGTATTAAAGCCCATAATATTGGAGAAGT
>CAYJHX010000329.1:0-2692 GCA_964369395.1 uncultured Desulfovibrionaceae bacterium | reverse complement strand
TGGCGGGCATCCACACCTTAATGGACAAGGTGGCAAAGGTACCGCCCACGGCCAAAGCATCAATGCTGGTGGCAATGGCTAGCGTAACGGCGGTAAGCCCCTTGGTGGGGTCGGTGGTGCTTGGCGCTTCTTCTTCTCCGTCGTGCGTATAGCCTTCCCAAAGCATTTTTCCGCCCACAATGGCCAGTAAAATAAAGCCTACCCAATGATCATAGGCGCTTATGAAGTCGTGCACTTGGTTGAAAAGAAAATACCCCAACAGAGGCATAAAAAACTGGAAAAAACCAAAAATGGAAGCCATGCGAACAATGTGCTTCCAAGAGTTGTTGCCTTTAATGCTGACCACCAAAGCCACAGAAAAAGCGTCCGCAGCTAAAGCCACGGCAATAATAAAAATTTCTAAAAAAGACATGAGTACCTACAAAAAGTTAAAAAGAGCGGAGCATAAAAACAGACATCTCTTGTTGTACCTAGAGCGTAGTTTAACAGGTTAAGGACGTCGTCATACGTGGGCAAAGCTTAGGCGAAAAGCTTTAACAGCTTATGAACAAAACTTACGCTAGAATACGTTTAAGTGATAGTGCACGCTTTGCTGAAAAATGCAGTATATAAATAAAAAAAAACTGTCAAGAAAAATTAGTAAAAAAAATTAACCCTAGAATAACACAAGTAAAAAAAACTTTATCTTGAACTTGACAATGTATTTCATTTTCGAATACAGTGCCACTTCGAGCCGAAGTGTAGTGAAAAAGACATTTTTACAAGGTCTTGTAGCTATAGGTATCTTCGGGGTGTTATTTACCAAGCTGTTGAAAAACAGCAATCTGCGTCGTTAGCGTAAAAAAGTCAAACTGCTTATGTATGTCTAATGCACTGCGCATCTTGACTTTTTTCATTTCCTCGCATCTTACTATTTTTGAACAGCCTGCCTAAAGTCAACTTGTTCAACAGGTTGTTATGTTGGTAGATTTGTAGAAGGACATGGAAAGAATCTTCTGCACTAATGTTATTACTTTACTATAAAGGGAGAGAAGGATGAAAAAGCTAGCAACGCTGCTTTTAACAGCAGGTATGCTTTTTGGTGCTGCAACAGGGGCAAGTGCCATCGACTTTAAGGCTAAGGGGGAATTTCTTTTTGGTTTTGGTATGACCGATACAAAGTTTTATGGGCACGGAAACGGAGACGATTTTCAAGCCTTACAACGTATTCGTATTCAATTGGACGCTGTGGCTTCCGAATATTTGTCAGGCTCGTTAAACTTTGAAATAGGCGACCAATATTGGGGTAACCAATCTACTGGCTCTGCTCTTGGCACAGACGGTTTTCGTGTAGAAGTAAAGTATGCCTATCTTGACTGGATGGTGCCCAATACAGAGCTTAAATTCCGCATGGGCTTACAATGGATTCAAAACCCCGAAACCGCCGGTGGCCCTGCTGTCTTTGCTAAAGACTCTGCTGGTATTGTGGCTAACTATACCTTCAATGACAATGTGGGCCTTACTGCCGCATGGATTCGTGGTTACAACGACAATTATGTGAGTGATGGAAATGAACTTTCTGACAACTCAAATTTTCTGGATAACCTTGACCTTTTCATGCTTTCTGTGCCCATTAAAGGCAATGGTTGGACGGCAACCCCTTGGGCCATGGGCGGTATGATTGGTGAAAACCTTTTTCATGGTAGAAGACCTGAAGATAGAGTAGGTTATAGCGTAAGAACAGGTTTAGGCCCTCATAACTTAGAGAGTGTTCAAATAGATCATGAAAACCCCTACCAAGGCGTTTTCTGGGTAGGTTTACCTGTGACCTTTAGCTATGATGCCTTCAATTTCCAACTAGATATGAACTACGGTGCCACATCCTATGGCGGCACGTATGATATAGCCGAGGACGGTACTGGCAATAATCCTGTGCGTGTAGATAATCAGCGTTCTGGTTTTGTTATCAAGGCTTTGGCTGAGTACAAAATGGATTGGGGTACTCCTAGCATTATGGCGTGGTATGGTTCCGGTGACGATGGCGACTTGAGAAACGGTTCTGAAAGAATGCCTGTGGTTGCTCCTGATGCCTGGTTTACTTCTTTCGTAGCCGATGCTGCTTGGAGTATTGCCGACAGTCCCGATTGGCGTAATGCAGGATACGACCTCAACCTCGACTTTACCGGTACATGGGGTGTGGCGTTGGGCTTAAGTAATGTATCCTTCATGGATAAGCTGTCTCACACCTTTAAAGTGGCCTATTGGCGCGGTACCAACGACCCTAAGAATGCCAAGTACTTAGACTCTCAAGCTGCCTTAGGCCAAATAGGCGACTATACATCAAGCGCCTTTTATCTTACCGAAAATGACTACCTTGTAGAATTCAACCTCGACAGCACCTATCAGCTGTATAAAAACCTCTCTGCCACCTTGCAACTTGGCTACATCATCAACGGTGTAGACGAAGAAACATGGAATCATAAAAGAAATGGCGATTGGGAAAAAAGAGACGCCTACAAAGCTGCTTTAATTTTCAAATATAAATTCTAAATAAAGACTCCTGCATAATTCTTAAAACTGCTGAAATACATGGATTGCTTTGCTTCGCTCGCAATTGACTTTCGTTGTAATACTAGGTCATTGCGAGGAGCATAGCGCCGAAGCAGCCACCCAACGGGCGCCGAAGGCGTTTGCGTTTGCGAAGAATGAGCAA
>CAYJHX010000328.1:301-2695 GCA_964369395.1 uncultured Desulfovibrionaceae bacterium | reverse complement strand
TAACTATATAACCTGATTATGGAAAAGGATTTTTATGAGTTTTGCTTCTTCTTTTAAAGCGTACGATGTGCGTGGCACCTTTCCCACAACGCTAAGCCCTGCTTTGGCTAAGGCCATTGGGCTTGCTTTTGCCGAATTATTTTCGCCCAAAACGGTAGTTATTGGACGCGATTGCCGCTTGTCTGGCCCCGTATTGCGCGATGGTTTGGTAGAGGGCTTGCGCCAAGCGGGCGTCGCCGTTATTGATCTTGGTTTGTGCGGTACGGAAGAAATTTATCATGCTACGTTCTCCCAAGGTTTTGACGGGGGTATTATGATTACCGGAAGTCATAATCCTCGTGATGATAATGGTTTAAAATTTGTACGTCAAAATGCTGTGCCTATCAGTTCAGATACCGGCCTTTTTGATATACGCGATAAGGCTTTGGAGCTGTTGCCCACGGTCACATTAGATGCTAAAGCTTGCACCACAGGCTCTTACGAAGAGCGTTCTTATCGTCAAGAATATATTAAGTTTTTATTTGATTATGTAAAATTGGATACACTCAATAAAGAAGATAGCAATTTGAAATTGCATGTGGATGCGGGCAACGGTTGCGCTGGTTTGGTTATGCAAGATATTATTCCTTTGCTTCCTTTTTCGGTGACCACAGCCAATATGCAGCCAGACGGGAATTTTCCCAATGGCATTCCTAATCCTCTTTTACCCGAAAGGCGTGAAGCTACAGCCCAAGCGGTGCTTGAGCACGGCGCTGATTTGGGCATTGCCTGGGACGGTGATTTTGACCGTTGCTTCTTTTATGATGCCGCGGGCAATTTTATTGAAGGATATTATGTGGTGGGCTTGCTTGCACAAAGTTTGTTGCAAGAATATCCACATTCAAAAATTATTCATGACCCGCGACTCATTTGGAATACGCAAGACGTGGTGAAAAAGGCCGGCGGTGTGACTCTTGTAAGTAAGGCCGGACATGCTTTTATTAAAGAAGCCATGCGCCAAGAAGATGCTCTTTATGGCGGCGAGATGAGCGCACACCATTATTTTAGAGATTTCGCTTATTGTGACTCGGGTATGTTGCCTTGGCTCTTGGTGGCAAAACTTTTGGTAACAAGCAAGAAGCCTTTAGCCGCTTTGGTGGAAGAATGCATGCAGCAATACCCTTGCAGTGGCGAAATAAACCGTACTGTTACCGATGCTCCCGGTATCATGAAAAAAATTCACGCAACTTACGCTGAGGATGCCCTAGATGAAGAACGTCTTGATGGGCTTTCCATGAATTTTGGCACATGGCGCTTTAATGTACGCTCTTCTAATACTGAGCCACTATTGCGCCTCAATGTAGAATCAAAAAATGATGCCAAGCTTATGCACGACAAAACGGCAGAAATTTTGCAAATAATCGATACTTATTAGCAAAAAATAACAAACTAATGTATACAGGCTGGTTTTACTAGTCTGCCAAGGAGAATACCATGAAAGAAGTTATCAGCACCGACAAAGCCCCTTGCGCAGTGGGCCCCTATAGCCAAGCTATTTTAAAAAACAATATGCTTTTTGCCTCGGGACAAATTGCCCTTGATCCTGCCACCGGCAAAGTGGTGGAAGGCGATGTAAGCGCACAAGCTGCCCAATGCCTTAAAAATGTGCAAGCTGTATTGGCCTCTGCCAATATGAGTGTGGAAGATGTGGTGAAAGTTACCGTGTTTATTACTAATATGGCAGACTTTCCCTTGGTTAATGAAGAATATAAAAAAGTCTTTAAAGAGCCCTTCCCTGCGCGTTCTTGCGTGGGAGTAGCTAGCTTACCCTTGGGCGTAAGTGTGGAAATTGAAATAACAGCCATGAAATAATGACCATGCAATAATGGTCATGAAATAAGAGGAAATAATCATGCCTTTTGTAAATATTAAAGTAACCGGCGGTAGCGAGGCCCCTACCAAGGAGCAAAAAGAAGAACTCATTGCCGGCGTAACAGACTTGCTGGTACGAGTGCTTGATAAAAATCCTGCTAGTACTTTTGTAGTCATTGAAGAAGTTCCCACAGATAATTGGGGCGTCAATGGCCAAAGTGTGACAGAATTACGCAAAAAATAGAAGATTTGTGTAAAAAGTATTTTATATGTATTTTTTGTGGGGGAGGGAAAAACCTTTTTGAAAAAAGCCCCCTTTCGAGCGGGCCCTCCCCCATACCCCTTTTTCCAAAAACTTTTACATGGCTACTGTAATAAAAACTTTATGTTTTGCATTAGCAGCTTGTCATTAAAAAAACTCTGCATAAAAAATTATGCAGAGTTTTTTTAATGACATTTTGATAAAGCGCGTTTTGGGAGAGGATGGGGGGTGTGGGGGGAAGGAGAGCCCTTTTTGGCGCTAGCAAAAGGGCTTTCCTTCCC
>CAYJHX010000328.1:0-291 GCA_964369395.1 uncultured Desulfovibrionaceae bacterium | reverse complement strand
AGGGAAAAACCTTTTTGAAAAAAGCCCCTTTTGAGCGGGCCCTCCCCACGCCCCCACCCTTTTCCAAAAACTTTTTACTGGGAAATGCTGACTAATCCGTATTTCCATAATTTAGATAGTCGATCTTGAAAAAGAGGCTATTTTAAAGTTTTTACATGGCTACTATAATAAAAACTCTATGTTTTGTACTAGCTACTTGTCATTAAAAAAGCCTTGCATAATTTTTATGCAAGGCTTTTTTAATGACATCTTGATAAAGCGCGTTTTGGGAGGGGATGGGGGTATGGGGGA
>CAYJHX010000327.1:0-2707 GCA_964369395.1 uncultured Desulfovibrionaceae bacterium | reverse complement strand
CGAGCCACCCAGAAAAAGAGAATGTCAAAGCCCGTTACCAAAACTGCCGTGGGGTAGAATGTGGCTAAGTCTTGGGTTTTATCCGGCCATCCCATGGTGGAAAAAGGCCATAATGCAGAGGAAAACCACGTATCCAGCACATCTTCATCTTGCACAAGATTGCTGCTTTGACACTTGGTACACACGGCTACATCTTCGGTGCTGACCATGAGCTCCCCACAATCTTGGCACGTCCAAGCGGGAATGCGATGCCCCCACCAAATTTGACGACTAATGCACCAATCGCGAATGCCATCCAGCCAGTTAAAGTAGGTTTTTAACCAGCTTTCCGGTAAAATTTTCGTCAATTCCGGTACAGCGGCACGAGCGCGAGGTGCCAATTTTGTAGCAGCCACAAACCATTGCGTAGACACATGCGGCTCTACTACTGTGTGACAGCGATAACATTCCCCCACGGAATGCTCGATATCTTCAATACGCACCAAATCGCCGGCAGCTTCAATATCGGCCACAATGTTTTTGCGGCAATCTTTTTTATTTTGTCCTGTATAGGGGCCGGCCACATCTTTCATGGTGCCCATATCATCTATGGCTTGAATAAATTCGAGGTCGTGTTTCTGACCAAGTGCCCAGTCATTATGATCGTGAGAAGGCGTTACTTTTAATGCGCCTGTTCCAAACTCCCTATCCACATAGGCATCGGCAATAATTGGAATTTCTCTTTTAATAATGGGAACATAGGCTTTTTTACCTATCAAATGTGTATAGCGTTCGTCTTCGGGGTGCACACAAATGGCTGTATCGCCCAAGATAGTTTCGGGGCGTGTGGTAGCAATGGTGATGCTTTCGTCTGCATCTACAATATGATAGCGTATATGCCATAAGTGGCTCTTATGATTATTGTGTTCTACTTCGTCATCAGCAAGGGCTGTGTGGCAACGACTGCACCAATTAATAATATAATCACCCTTATAAATGTAGCCTTGGTTGTACAAATCTACAAAAACTTTACGCACAGCCACCGAAAGACCTTCATCCATGGTAAAGCGTAAGCGGCTCCAATCCACCGAAGCGCCCATTTTACGCATTTGATTAAGGATGGTATTGCCGTATTCTTCGCGCCATTCCCATACTTTATCTACAAAAGCTTCGCGGCCAAGGTCTTGACGCTTAACACCATCTTTGGCAAGAGCGCGTTCCACCACATTTTGCGTGGCAATGCCGGCATGGTCTGTACCGGGAATCCACAGTACTTTTTTACCTTTTTGACGTGCATGACGACACAAAACGTCAATAAGTGTCAGGTTTAAAGCATGACCAATATGCAGCATGCCCGTCACATTGGGCGGAGGAATAACTATGGCGTAGGGTTCGCCCTCAGCATTCATATCTGGAGTAAAGGTTGCATTTTGTTCCCAATGGTCGCACCAACGCGCTTCTACATTATGAGGTTCATAGCCCTTAGGTAAAGCAGTATCTGCCATCTTGATTTCTCCACAAAAGGTGCCATACTATGCCTCACAGGAGACACAATCATGCACCGCTCAATTTATATTCTTTGGGATGCGTCACACATTTGGGGGCTCATGGCCCTTCACACCCTCCAAGGCATGGGGGTGGCGCACCGTATTATCACTTGCAATGAAATAACCCACGGCGCTCTTTCTGGCAAGCCAACACTTTTGGTGGTGCCCGGAGGCACGGCAAGCCTTAAATATCAAGCCCTTGGAAAAAAGGGCGTAGCAGCCATTCAAGACTATGTGGCCCAAGGGGGCAACTATTTAGGTTTTTGTGGTGGTGCGGGCTTAGGTTTATCGCACGGGCACGGTTTACAGCTTTGCCCATGGAAGCGCGCATCGTATACCGATAGAATTCAACATCTTGTTTCAGGCCATGTGCTTTCAAAACTCACCAAACACAACCTTACGCCGCCGCAAGAGCGTGTATCTTTGCCCATTTGGTGGCCGGCACGCTTTGCCCCAGAAGAGTGTGATAATGTAACAGTACTTGCCGAATATACCGCACCGGGGCACGATTTTTATTTTGCCGACTTAGATTTACACGCCCTACCCCACGGCACCTTAGAACATTGGCAAGATATGTACGGCGTAGATATGGGCGCTGCGTTTCTTAAGGGAAAACCTTGTGTCATTACAGGAAATTATGGCAAAGGGCGCTATGTCCTTTCGTATTCGCATTTGGAAACACCAGCCTCCCCCGAAGCAAATAATTGGTTGGCTGACCTATTACGAGAGCTTGGCGGTATAAACCCCATTCAAAATATCAGTCCGCCATGGCATATAGAAAAAATACCTGATGCTTGGCCCTATACTCCAGAAACGGCCTTATTGTTTCGCGCGCGAGATGGTTTACGCAAACTCTTGCATTTAGGTGTCGAGCATCATTTACTTTTCCGCCGCACACCTTGGCTTTATGGCTGGCGTACCGGCATTCCCGGCGGTGCACTAAATAATCTTTATACCGCGCTGTGTACCATCTTAGGTTGTATCCCCAATGCAGAAGCCCTAGCCTATTGGAAAAGTATACACGAAGATATGCAAACGCTTTTGCCTATTTTCTTACAAGGTGTGGAAAATTATTTACTGGCCGAGCGCCTTGCCACCACTCTCGCCGCACCCATGCCCCATGTGATGGATAAACGCTTTTTGCACGACCAACAAAAAAATCTTTTTGGAACGGTGATGCA
>CAYJHX010000326.1:0-2708 GCA_964369395.1 uncultured Desulfovibrionaceae bacterium | reverse complement strand
TTTAGTGTCATTGTTGCCAAGTGCAAAAGGAAATATAATAAAAACAATATATTGCTATGATGCGTTTTGCGCATATCCGTAAAACGTCACCATAAACACTTTAACGTACCAAAAAAATTCTCCTTTGTCACTAGTGATAAAAGGGACAAAATAGGTATTTCTCCTGCCGAAGAAAAAGCTCTGTACGGATGTTTCTGAAACGTTTCACTCTTACATATTCGCTTCTTTTTGGCATTGTGTCCCCGCATGACAAGGAAAGTGAAATTTCTACGTAAAATCATTATGTAAGTCGTCTATGTAACGTGGCAATGTGGCTGCTTGTTGCATAGTGCTTGTGGAATTTTGGCGGTAGCCAAAACATAAAAGGGAGGTTGTATGGGATTTTCTTCAGGAGGCTACAGCGCGCCACCGGCGCCAACGTATACCGCACCAGAAAAAGCAGAGGTAGCAAAGCCTGTCACTGAGGCCGCCACCGCTGCACGGCAAAGTCAAAAAGATAAAGCGGCCAAGGCTTCGGGTATTCAAGGGGCGGTATTGACCAGCCCTGTACAAAGCAAAAGTGCGACTCAAGCAGGGCAAGGCAACTCCCTGTTAGGGCAATAAGGGGCGCTATGTATACTGACCCGCAACAATTATCACGCTTGCAGCAACGCTTTGCCGTCATGCTGGAAGCGCGACAGAGCTATGAGGCGGCGTGGGAGGATTTAGCAGATCACTTTTTGCCCACGCGTTATCGTAATGTGGGAAAAAACCCCGATTCTTGGCGTAAAATGCCTATGCTTAATGACAAATTGGTAGATGCCACTGGCATTTTAGCCATGCGCACCCTTGCTGCCGGCTTGCAAGGCGGTATGACGAGTCCGGCGCGGCCGTGGTTTCAGCTGAGCTTGGAAGACAGCGAACTAGCTGCTCACGCCCCCATGCGCACTTGGCTTATGGATGTGAGCAAACGCATGGCAAAAATCTTTAGCGGTTCTAACTTTTACAGTGCTGTGCACACTCTTTATGGAGAACTGGGCACCTTTGGCACAGCCTTTATGCTAGAATTGGCAGATTTTGAGCACGGTTTTCGTTTTTTACCCTTTTGTGCCGGAGAATACTGCCTTGATGTCAATGCACGTCAAAAAGTCGATGTGGTGTTTCGTCGTTTTCGCATGAGTGCGCGTCAACTCAAAATGCATTTTGGTGCACAACGTCTACCCGACTATATTTTGAAAGAAAGCAGTCATGGGCGCGAAAACAGCTATACCGTGGTGCACGCTATCTTTCCTCGCAAAGAAGGAGGGGCACAAAGAAGCCGTGTAGACTATGACCTTGGACAACATTTGGGTGACTATTCAGACAAATATCCTAAGAACCATGAAGGCAAACAGGATAGACTCAGCCTCAAAGGTAAAAGCGGGCGAGGAGTATTACCCAAGCATATGCCTTTCGCGTCGGTGTATTGGCTAGAGGGGCATAGGGGGCCGCACAGTATATTGTCAGAATCTGGCTTTGAAGAATTTCCGGGTTTTGGGGTGCGCTGGGATGTGGCCGGCAATGATGTCTACGGCCGCTCGCCTGCCATGGATGTGTTGCCCGATTGTCGTATGCTGCAACAAATGGGCATTACCATGCTCAAAGCCATACACAAAGCTGTGGATCCGCCCACGGCAGTTTCAGCCTCGCTAAAATCTGTGGGGCTGGATCTTACCCCCGGTGGCATCAACTATGTGGAGGTGGCTCCGGGGCAAAGTCCGCAAGCGGCTACGCCCATTTTAGATGTGCGCCCCGAAATACAAGGAACCCGCCTTGCCATACAAGATGTGCAAAAGCAAATCCAGCAGGGCCTGTATAACGATTTATTTCGACTGCTCCTAGACAATTCAAAACGGCAGCATGTCACCGCTAAAGAAGTGGCGGTGCGCGAAGAAGAAAAGCTCATTTTATTGGGGCCTGCCTTAGAGCGTCTCCATTTTGAGTTGTTTACACCACTTATCGAGCGAACCTTTCAGCTTATGTTGCGGCACAATATGGCGCCGCCCATGCCCAAAGAGTTTCAAGGGCAAAAAGTAAAGGTGGAATTTGTCAGCCTGTTGGCGCAAGCGCAAAAAATGGTCAGCACTTCGGCAGTAGATAGGCTGGTAGCTTTTGTAAAAAATCTCTCCGCCAGTAAGCCGGAAGTGGCTGATATGCTCAATGCCGATAAAGCCGTAGAAGAATATGCTGAGTATTTGGGCGTGGCGCCGGCACTTTTGCACTCCGTAGAAGAACGTCAAAAATTACGCGAAACACGCCAAGAACAACAAGAAATTCTTACGCAGCAAAATTTACAACAAGAAGTACAAAAACAAAGTCTTGAAACTTTAGAAACCGTCTCAAAAGTGGCCAGTAATTTGGGCAGTGTGTCTTTAGAAGAAGAAACATTAGCAAGCAAGGCTTTAGAGTTATTGTTGTAATTTTTCTGGGGGGAGCTTTCCCCTAAAGGAACAAGTGCTAGCATCAAAAAGCTCCCCCTAGCCCCCCGCAAAACGCGCTTAACAGACTGTTGAAAAAGGGCAATCTACTTTGTCAGACTCGTTTTTTGTTCCGGTCGAGTACCAGAGGAGTGCACTTCCTTCGCAAAAAACTTCGCCTTTCTCGTGCCTTACACCTTTTTGAACAGCCTGAAAAACTCTGTTTAGATAGCATAAAAAACCCCAAATAAACGCGTTTTGAAAGGAGAGGGG
>CAYJHX010000325.1:0-2745 GCA_964369395.1 uncultured Desulfovibrionaceae bacterium | reverse complement strand
CAAAAGATGCTGAATAAAAAATCACCCTTGTTTTGTCAAGGAAAAAGATTTCTAGAGCTTATATCGCAAAGTAGCAAATGCACCGTTGCTTTCTATGGTAAAAGCCTTTGTACAATTAAAGACCTCTGCATAATTCTAAAAAACATTAAAACACATGGATTGCTTCGCTTCGCTCGCAATGACTTTCTTTGTAATACCAAGTCATTGCGAGGAGCGTAGCGACAAAGCAACCACCCAGCGGGCGCCGAAGGCGTTTGCGTTTGCGAAGAATGAGCAACTACGCAAATGGACAGCAAAGCATCCATGATTTTTTAATTGCGCAGAGGTCTCAATGAAGAGTTCTGCACAGTTCTTAAAATTGTGCAGAACTCTTCATTTATAAAATTGACTTTTGCAACAAGCTGATAACCTTAGTTGATGCAATAATCGACGGTTGCAACAGGTTGATAGCCGGTTAACTTTTAAGCGTATTTGTCATATTAGCAATAATGTCGTCTAATTGCTTTGTTATGGAGCCAAGGTCTTCTACGGCCTTATCCGCAATGTCCATAGCTTCTAAAGTTTCTCCAGCAATGTCGTTGATAGTGTTGACATCTTTTGTCATAAGTTCCACCGTTTTAGCTTGTTCGTGGGTGGCTTTGGCCATGCTGTCCATGGTGTTGGCAGTATTTACAATAACATCTTTAATACGTTGCAAAGCTTCTTCTGATTGCTTTGAAAATACGGTGGCCTCTTGCATGAGCTCAAGGGTTTTATCTGCGCCTTTGGCACCTTTTGAAATGCCATTGAGTATGACTGTGACCGTCGTGTTAACATGTCCGGTAGCTTCTTGCGTTTTTTCTGCAAGCTTGCGCACTTCATCGGCCACAACGGCAAATCCTCTTCCCGATTCCCCTGCGCGCGCCGCTTCAATGGCCGCATTGAGTGCAAGAAGATTCGTCTGCCCCGCTATTTCTTCGATTACTGATATAATTCGTGTTATTTCAGACGCTTGAATTCCAAGTTCTTCCATATCTTTGACAAGAGTTTGCACTTGCCTCATCACTTGTTCAATGCAATCTAAAGCCTCTTGGACAACCTTGCCTCCTGCGGCGGCTTCATTGCTGGCCTCCGTAGCCATATGAGAAGATTGCAAAGCCTGCTCTGTAACGTTGGTGGCACCTGTACGCATTATTTCGCAAGCAGAAACAGCATTTTGCGTATTATTTAAAATATTTGTGGTCGCATTATGCGCTGTAGCAACTTGAGTTGAAAGAAGATTAGTATTTTCTGCCACGCTATTGGAAACGTCCTTGGCAGAGCTTGCATTGGCAGAAATGGCTTCATTTTGCTCTTTAACAATAGCTTCTTGTCTGCGAACTTCTGTAATGTCCACATATACAGCAAAAGAGCCAATGCGTGTTTTGTCCAAATCATACAACATGCTGATATCTGCTATGCAGTATTTAAAAATACCCGCTCTATCTCTATAAGCTACGCTTTCTCCCTTAATGGGGGTATCTGAAAGCAAAAGCTCACGCAAAATACGGTTTCTTGTCCCCTTAGGGTCTAAGAAATACGAAAGATCTTTGCCAATATAGTCTTCCGGCACACCGGGGTCATCAAAGTTTGTAAGCAGTGGCTGATTACAAGCCAGAACAATTTGATTAGAGTCAATAACAATATAAGGTACAGGAATACCATGGAGTAAGCCTTGGGTAAAGCCTATTTCTTTTTTCATACCAAGAACCATATTCTCAATATTATGGCTCACATCGTATAATTCATCCTCGCCGCTCAAAACTAATGGCGCATCCAAATCACCTTCACTTATGGCAATGCTAGACTCTCTTAGCGCACTCAGTCTTTTGACAATAATTTTTGAAATGAACAAGCGAACAAACAAAATCATGATTAGTATAGTGGCACAGCCCAGCCCTATAATTATATAGGTGGTATCCCGTAGTTGTGTCATATCTGGGGTAATATCGTTGATGGTGGTAAATTGGCCTAGTATAGGCTTGGATGAGCCGTGGCAATGGTAACAGGCTTTCTCATTTTCAATACTGTTCACAGAAACATAATACCACTTTTCATTATGAGAAATCAGTTCTGTTTTTTGGACATCTCTTGTGGTTGCTTCCTTCATAAGCTGAACAACACTTGGTGGTATATTAAGACTACTTACGGGGGTTTTGCTTTTTATATCCTCTGTAGAATATGTTACCGTACCTAAAAAACTTGACATGTACAGCTGCATCTCGGGACGGCTATTGCCAAAGTACTTGAATTCTTTTTGCGTACCTGTATTGTCGCCTGCAATCATGGGACGATAGATAATATTTTGTATGAGCTCTTTAACCACAGCAACATTTTTATGCATTGTGCTTATAAATCTTTGTTCATTTGTATAAGAAACAAAAAACAAAAAAACACCTATGATTAAAACCATCATTGTGCCTACTAACAATGCAAACTTATTGCCTATTTTTTTTCGTATTTTTAGCATACTGTTTTTCCCTGTGTAGTATTATATAATAATTGCTGTATACGGTTGATACTCATGAGAAAAAACTCTTTTAATGACCGCCAGAATAGATGCGCCCATCGTAAGATATACGCGCTATTCTGCTATCATCATGACACGTTTCACAAAGTTGTATGGTAGGCGTGCGTGAGATGGATTCAGTACTGCCATCTTCTGTATGTAATCCGCCCATGCCATGGCAGGATTCACAGCCCACATCTGCCAAGTGCGGCGTTTGT
>CAYJHX010000324.1:0-2768 GCA_964369395.1 uncultured Desulfovibrionaceae bacterium | reverse complement strand
AACGATAAAACCGCTGCCAATGAAGCTTTGGTATTAGCAAATTCCATATTGGATAAAGCTTCTACCAAGGGCGCTATGCATTGGAAAACAGCCGCTCGTAAAATTTCTCGCCTTGCTATGGCTGTGAATAAAATCGAAGCCTAATTTCTTACGCAAAGAAAATAAAAGCCTTTTTTCTGATGGGAATACTATCAGAAAAAAGGCTTTTATTTTTTGGCATACTGCAAAGCGCTATCAAAAATAGTCAGGATAAATTTTAGGCAACTCGGTAACAAAGCTTTCAATTTCCTCGCAAGCATCCGCGTAACACCGCTCTATTTCAACGGCATTCTTTAGATTTTTAGCCATTTCTTGAGGATTATCAAAGACATGTTGTACAATACGAGCCCCGGTGAAAGAAAGATTTTGTGGAGATAAGCCTTCACATAAAAGTATCACAAAATCCATGGGGAAAGAGGCTACATCTTCAAGGCTTTTAGGTGGTTCTGTCCCTATTACCACCTCATGATTGCGCATAGCTTTAATGGCAAAAGGGTCTACTGCTTTTGCTTGTATGCCCGCAGAGTAAAAATGTGCCATATGCCCAAGATGTTTTTTGGCTAGGCCTTCTGTTATAGGCCCAATACAAGACGTATCATTACAAAGAAAAAGAATGTTTTTCATATGTTATTGCATCTCTCTTTTTTAACATGTAGTACATAAATACTATGATAAACTTACAACACCACACAAAATACACCAGATATACTCTGTTACTATAGAGACTAATTGCTCACATTGCAATACAAAAGACAAAGCAATTCATGCTCATATTTTTGACAATTTGATTTGCCCATTTTAGAGGCTATCCTCAACACTTTATGAAATCTGCATAATGAATTATGCAGGAGCCTTACGTAAAAACGCCCACACAGCATGCTGCGTAGGCGTTTCATCAAATCACTGTTTGTACATGAGTTTTTAGCAGGCTGTTAAATATGCTTAACGACCACATCGCCCATCTGTTTGGTGCCGATGCATTGCTTTCCCTCTTCCATAATATCAGGGGTACGATAGCCTTCTTGCAAAGCTTTACGCACAGCATTTTCTACGGCCTCAGCTTCTGCAGGGGCATCAAAAGCAAGACGTAACATCATGGCTGCAGACAAAATTGTAGCCAAGGGATTGGCTTTGTCTTGTCCAGCAATATCGGGGGCTGAACCGTGAATGGGCTCAAACAAGCCGGGAGCTGTAGTGCCTAAAGAAGCCGAAGGAAGCATACCCAGCGAACCTGTAATTACGGCGGCCTCATCGGACAAAATATCTCCGAAAATATTGCCCGTCACAATGACATCAAATTGCGAGGGGTCACGCACCAATTGCATGGCGGCATTGTCTACATAGATGTGAGAAAGTTCCACATCGGGGTATTCTTTATGCACTTCATTGAGCACATCACGCCACAAGCGAGAAGTTTCCAGCACATTGGCCTTATCGGCGGAACATACTTTAGATGTTCTTTTACGCGCAGTTTGAAAAGCCACATGAGCAATACGACGAATTTCTTCTTCATCATAAATCATGGTGTTAAAACCCACACGTTTACCGTCGCGCTCTTCAATACCACGTGGTTGACCAAAATACACGTCGCCGGTCAGCTCGCGCACCACAATCAAATCAAGCCCTTTGGCAGCAATATCGGCACGGAGTAAGCACGCTCCGGCCAATTCTTGGAACAAAGTAGCAGGACGCAAGTTGGCAAACAAGCCTAACTCTTTGCGAATACCAAGCAAACCTTTTTCGGGGCGCACATCGTTGGCCATTTGATCCCACTTAGGGCCGCCCACAGCCCCCAAGAACACAGCATCGGCCTTGCGGCATACTTCCAAGGTTTTTTCCGGTAAAGGAGTTCCTGTGGCATCAATGGCGGCGCCACCAATCAGCGCTTCTTCGTAAACAAATTCATGCCCAAATTTTGCCGCCACAGCATCCATCACCTTAATGGCTTCAGCCACAATTTCTGGCCCAATACCATCACCGGGCAATACGCAAATAGTTTTTTTCATAGTTTTCTCTTATAATGTATATTTTTTGTGAAGGAAGGAAGTTTTTTTTGAAAAAAGGTTCGTTCTTTCCCCACCCACTTTCTTTTTCAGAGCTTTTTCAGTAATCACACACAGCGCTTCATTTTCTTTGCTTACCATATTGTAATATACTATATTAGCGCAACAAAATCTCTATATTTTCTTACCATGCGGCATATATGTATCTATAAAAACAAAGCTTCATCGCAATGAAAGTTATTTGGAAAGGGGGTCTGGGGGAAGATCTTTTTTCAAAAAAGTTTTCCCCCAGAAAATTATTTCAATATTCTTCTGCTAGGCCAATTTTTCCTTCACGTAGTTAACCAGTCCACCCTTGGCTACCAATTCAGCCATGGCTTCAGAAAGAGGAGGACATTGGATAACATCGCCGGTGGTTACATTGGTAATGCAACCTGTGCTGGCGTCTACATCCAATTCATCGCCATCGCGCAATTTTGCTACTTCATCACCCACTTCCATGAGCATAAGGCCCATGTTAAAGGCATTACGGTAAAAAATACGCGCAAAGCTATGCCCGATAACCACTTTCATACCCGCGCCCAAAATGGCCAGTGGCGCATGCTCTCGTGAAGAGCCACAACCAAAATTGCGCTCGGCTACCATAATATCACCAGCTTGCACGCGCTTCACCCAACCGGGTTCCAGACCTTCCATGCAGTTTTCACCCAAAACATGCATATCTGC
>CAYJHX010000323.1:0-2772 GCA_964369395.1 uncultured Desulfovibrionaceae bacterium | reverse complement strand
TCGGGAATCAAAAAGTCGTATTGTTCGGTGCACACAGGAATAAAATCTAAATCAAACATCTTGGCAGCGGCTAAAATCCCCATGCCCACATGGGCAGAGCCTGAGGCAATTTGCGCAGCTACGGAGGTATGGGTAAATTCTTCGCGCTCATACCCATAAATACGACTAGGATCGCACCCCGCCTGTTTATTACTATAATCAAAAAGAATGCGTGTTCCGGAACCTTTTTGCCTGTTCACAAAACGTATACCTGGCGCATACAAATCTTCTACGCCTCGAATATTTTTAGGGTTCCCCTTGGCCACCATAAAACCTTGAATACGGCCTGTCACTTCTACCAGATGCACACCGCCTTGCGGAAAATATTTTTTCACATAGGATACATTATAACTCCCGTCGGCTTCATCCAGCAAATGCACCCCGCCCATATGCATTTCGCGCTTTTTTGCCGCCATAATTCCCCCCATGGAACCCACATGCGAAGACACCATATAGCCGTCGGCATGTTGTACGTGCAACATATCGCCCAGTTCATCAAGTAAAGGGTCATGGCTACCAATAACCACTAAAGATTGCTTTATTTTTGCTAAAGGCTGTAGCAAACGCACACGCACATTTTCTCCGGAGGCATACCCTTCTACCCCTTGAGCAATGGTCATAATACCGTCGGCCTTCATAAAAGAAGAAACAACACCACTTCCCCTTTGTAAGGGCGTGGCAATATAGCGCCCCTGCACATGCCCTAAGCGCACACGAATAAATTCTTCGTATTTTACCCCAGAGACCACAGGACGCGCCAAAATAGCTTCTTGGTAATTGGGCTCCTGCCCATATTTTTTTGTATATATTTCTATGAGGGGTTTAAGCACTTCTTCCATAACAATGATGCCCGACACAGGATAACCGGGAATGCCTAAAATAGCTTGCCCCTTAGCATGAGCCAAAATAGCAGGTTTTCCGGGTTTAATGGCTAAACCATGATACAGCACATGCCCCACATTCTTTACGCTTTGCACGCTAAAATCTTCTCGACCGGCAGAAGAGCCTGCATTGAGCAATACCATATCACATTCGGCAAGGGCCATTTTAAGGGCAGAAGTTATGGCTTCTTCGCTGTCTTTACAAATAGGATACACTTTTGCTCTAGCGCCCCATTCTTCCAGCATAGCTGTAAAAATAGTGGAATTAAACTCTATAACATCTCCCTTTTGCGGCTGACTTTGCGGCGCTACCACTTCATTGCCCGTGGGAATAATACCCACCAAGGGTTTTTTGAGCACCGGCACTTCTAATACGCCCCCAGCTAGCAAGGAGCCCATGGCCGCAGGACTGATAGGCGTATAGGAAGGAAGAATCATTTCCCCTTGGCAAATATCCTCCCCGATTTGCCGAATATGTTGAAAAGGTACCGCTGCCTGAAAGATTTTTGCATTGCCTGCATCCTCAAAAACAATATCTTCCATCATGATGACCGCATCATAATGTTCTGGCAAAGGGTCTCCGGTATCTATAAAAATATAGTCCGTTCCGCTTAATACTTTAGGAGTGGTTTCCGTGGCGCCAAAGGTGTTTTGTGCCATGACGGCAATACCATCCATGGCAGCGGCATTGTAATGGGGAGCACTGATATGCGCATACACAGGCCGCGCGCTTACCCGCTCATGCGCCTTTTGCACAGGAATACTTTCTTCATCGGCGCCAAAGCCTTCTGCTACAAGCGTGCGAATATAGTTTTCTCTGGCCTCGTGCAAGGGGATATTTGTTAAAAACTCAAAGGCCATACATACTCCTCAACGGATTATTAAAAATATATCGAAAAAATCATCAAGGAAATGCTGCTTAATCAGCGTTTCTTTAAAACAGGTATACCGTAACACAGGTTCCTTGTGCATAACCTTCACACTGTTGCGGAATGCAACAATACCCATGGGCCCCTGCCAAAGTCGTAATAAGCCCCGATTTAATGCGTATGGGTTTTGCTTGCATACCCCCTTCTTCTGTGAGGAGCAATTGTACAGGGACAAATTGCAAACGCCCATCGTTGGCTTGCACCGTTTCTGTAAGTGTGGCTTGCATGCTGGCTTTTGGCAATTTTTTTCCGGTCAAACAGGCTAAAAGGTGATACACCACTTGCAAGGTAACAAAAAAAACCGCCACAGGATGCCCCGGCAAACCTAAAACGGGAATATGTCGTACTTTTCCTAAAATTGTGGGCTTTCCTGGTTTTATAGCCAAACCATGAAAAAGCACTTCTCCTTGTTTTGCTATAACCTGCGCAGTCATATCTTTGGCTCCCACACTGCTGCCGCCAGAAATAAGCACCACATCGCACTCTTTGCATGCTTTGGTCAAGACCTTATCCAATAAGGATTCTTTGTCACGAACAATATCGTAACACAGTGCATTTTCTCCATAATCTTCTATCAACGAAGCAAGCAAAGAGGTATTGACCGTACGCACTTGGGCTTTATTGGGCTTTTGGTCAATAGTTACCAACTCATCACCGGTGGTGATAATGCCCACAGTCAGCTTTTTCTTTACAGGAAGTTCTGTAATACCAAGGGCAGCCAAAGCACCTATATCTTTAGGGCTTATCTGTGCTCCGGCACGAAACAACGATTTGCCGGGGTAGACATCATCTCCGGTAAACACCACATGCTGCTGCGGGGCAACGGCTTTAAGTATGCCTATGGTACCATCGTCATATTTTTCTGTATATTCTAGCATTTGCACAGCATCTGCCCCCATGGGCAAAGCCCCTCCTGTGGCAAT
>CAYJHX010000322.1:0-2779 GCA_964369395.1 uncultured Desulfovibrionaceae bacterium | reverse complement strand
GCCTACATAGGCAATAACACATTTATAACGTGGCAAAACTATTCTCGTAATGAAGTTAAAAGGTGTATCCCGCATTAATGCCATAATTCACACTAGAGCCGTAAGCATCAGTAATTTCAGCACCTATGTGAAGTTCCATATAAAAATTTTCTGTATGTTGAAAACGTACATTACCGCGCGCAAGCAAGGTATTGCGACCTCTAAGCGGCGTTTCATCGATGAACGACACATTTTGATAATCACGAAACGAAGCCTTTGTACTTATGGAACCGTCAAGCAGCTCATGTCGCCATGCTAACAAACCATCCAAATACACCGTAAATGTTTCCGTTTCTGTGGCCTCATACCCCATATGAAGGCCAAGCCCTGTGCGCAAACTGTCGTAATGCACTTTTTCCATGTACAGAGCCGACGCTGGGCCATGGTCTTCTGTGATGCTTGGGCGTTGTAAGAAGGTGTATTCAAGCCACGCCACGGGGCCAATCTTCATATCATGTATTTGCCAATACTTGCCACCACCTATAAGGCCACTACCCACAACGTCTGTCCAATAACTGGTGTTCACGCGTTGGTAATCAGCAAAAGAAACCGTACGTTGTTGATCATTGTTTTCAAAGCCCACACGCGCTTGCCCCATAAGATACCAACCATCCCAAGAGGATGGCGCCACAAGACCATGAAAACCAAAAGAAAAACTCTGTGTATTTGTCTCAGATTCCAAATAGTCTTGAGCCATGGTTCTGCGCGAAGCAAGTCCCATATGAAAGCCTGCACTTATGCCTTGTTGCCATACATAATCCGCTCCGGCCATAATCCCTATACTGCTGCTATCCCAACCCGCATAATTATCGTAAGCGCCTTGAGATGTATAAGAGCCAAGTACGGAACCCCAAACATTCCATGCGCGTTCTTCAAGAAAATTTTGTCCTGCGGCAACACTGGTTTCCCCTTTCTTAGCGGTACCAGCTGTATTTTTTACACGCAATCCTCCAAGCATATGCTGCAACAAGAACGTACTATAAGCACTTTGTTGCGTAATACTTGCCTGTATCAATTGATTTTGGCTTTGTGTGCTCAATGCATTCAAAGCTTCTTGCACCACATCGCCATTCACGCCAGAAAAATCTAATGTGGCCAAGAGGGTTTGCATATCTCCCTTGGCGTCAAAGGCAAGTTCGCTTAAAGCAATACCGACATTGTATCCTGCTACCGTGTTGGCATATTGTGCATAGGCATTTTGAGGGCGATGTATACGCAAGGTATAGGCATTGCCCGTTTGTTGCGCCAGTGAAGCCTCAAGGGTGATAGACGAATCCCAAAAATCAACACTTGTGAAATTTCCAAGAATGTGCGTCCCACTGGTAAAAAGCTCATATTGCAGTTGTGTTTTACCCTCATAAAAATCTTTCCCAAGAACCAACTGTAAAGCCCCATCGATAGAAGCGGTGCCTGCCTTTATATCGCCCGAATGCCCTTCGTCTGTCACTTCCACACGTAATGTACCTGCGCTTGTCTGAGTAAATGCACCATTGACGGTGAGGGACGTTGTGGGAGCACTTGCCAAGGTAACATGCCCATCGTTGTAAACATCTGTCCCCACAGTGCCACCGGCACTATAGAAAGTACCTCCATTACGCACAACTACAGAGCTTTTTAAGCTACCGCCAGACCCATCAGCACGGGGCATCAGACCCACGGTCCCTTCTTCCACTATGGTGGGGCCGCTGTAAGTATTGTTTCCAAGCAACATAAGCGTGCCTGCACCTTGCTTAATCATACCGGGATACAGGATTGCAAGAGCCTGCGCATTAGCATTATTGCCATTACTGCCTGTGGTACGATACTCTTCGTGATGAAAGCTGTCATCCCACAGTTGTTCTGCCATATCGTTATTAAACACAGCGTCATAATTTTGCGTATCAAACACTTCTAAAGCATAAGAGTTGTTGCTTAACTCCGGAACATTTACGGCATGGGAGGCACTGAGACGATTGACATCTAAAAGAGCAATGCCTTGTACTGCCTTACCCACGTCTAATATACCACGCCCAAAAACCTGAGCCCAAGAGAGGGTAGCTGTGCTAAATTTCCCTATATCAATAAGCACTAACAATTTTGCAATATCCTTATCTGGCTGCTGTGCGTTTTCATAGAGAGCCTCTACCATAGCCTTTGCCTCATCTTGAGTAAGGTTAGGGGCGGGCTTATCTATATAATGAAACACAACAGTTGGAGAATAAAAACCAGCGCGATGGGAAAGAATATATTCCGGTGTATCAAAGTTTGTATTGGTTGTGGTGAGGACGGCGTCGGCAAGTTGTTTACCAGTCATCCAAGGATACGCTTGTTGTACAAGACCTAAGGCTCCGCTTACAGCAGGTGCAGCCATAGACGTGCCACTATCGAGCTTATACGTATTGCCATAAGGATCCAAAGAATTAATGTAGGAGCCTGACGCAAAGACAGTCCAGCGCTCAGCCCCTGCCGCAAGATTACTAAATGTCGAAACAGACAAAGGCGTCATGAGAAATCGACCGTCGTTGCTTTGCTGAATTTCAGCACTATTCAAAGAACCTACAGCAATAAAATTAGCAAAATCCAATCCTTCATAGCGTGGAGCTATGGGCTCGACGCTCGGCCCAATATAGCCGAAATTACCAGTAGCAAAAACATACACAATCTGTGGATTTTTACGAGCATAGGTTACCAAATCCGCAAGGAAATTTGATTTAAAAGGTCTGTCAAAATCGACGTTTGGAAGATCAGCGACAGGTGACAC
>CAYJHX010000321.1:0-2784 GCA_964369395.1 uncultured Desulfovibrionaceae bacterium | reverse complement strand
AAAAAACATTAAAATACATGGATTGCTTCGCTTCGCTCGCAATGACTTTCATTGTAATACCAAGTCATTGCGAGGAGCACAGCGACGAAGCAATCCATGATTTTTAATTGCACAGAGATCTCAACATAGCCTTCAATACTTCAGCTCTATTATTTACTAAAACGCACCAAGAACATGCCGCAAAACTTTTTTCCCTTATACGTTTCTACCCTATAAATACTGCCACCATTATCAACAGAATACGTTTTTATAAAGTTTTTAGCAGAAAATTCTTTATGATTTTCGTCCCTTAATCCACTATTAACGCCAATGGCATTCACTCTATACCCTTTGGGGGCATGTACGGTAAAATGTTTTTTTACCTGTATACTGTCGCCAAAATTCACCTGTCTTTCCTTACCGTCAACGTGCACTTTTACCCCCGTAAGACTGGTATCAAGCTCGTGCCAATCAGGATTAATGGTTGTCAAAAGACGGTTACCATAATGTACTTGTAAATCTTTATTCTTGGGCAAAACAGCCATAATGGGTTTGGAAGTGACAGGAGCCTGATCTTTTAAAGGTTGCAAAGGCAAAAAACGAATGGTGCGGCGCACGTCTTCCAAGGGCAATATAATACGCCCACCCATGAAATTAACACTCAAATCACTGTACAAAGCCTCGCGCACCCCATCAAGATTGAGCGCAAAATCACGACTCAATTCAATACCCAAAGTTTTAGCAAAGCTCTCAATCATATGTAAATGGTAATACGTACGCTTCACCACAGGCAAATTTTTACTAGCTTCCAGCCCAAACGCAGGTTTTCCATGGCGCACAGCAAACCAAGATAAGCTTTTTTCCATTTCTTTATCACCTTTGGCCGTTTGAGTATCATGTACATACATGATATGGTCGGGCTCTAAAAGATGCTCATTTACTTGTGCAGTAACCACCGACGCGGTATTGGCTAGCTCTCTTTGTGCATCTACCAAGGCATTACCTTGAGGCACCTGCATGGTTGGCATGCGTTCTTGATCTATAATAATCGACTGCCCCCATCGTTTGGGACCATGCCATTTATCTATATATGTAGGGCGATAATATCCACTCCCATCGTGCAAATTAAGAACAAGACATACCCTTGGGTCGCGAATAATTTCTTGAATACGCGCAACAATTTTGTATTGTGGGTCTTTGCGATCTAAAGCCGCAAATTTACGATTCATATCACCATGAATTCCACGAGAACTTTTAATAATGCTTGGAAAATTTAAATTAGGCACCACCCATAAACTTCCCTTATTCACCCCATAGCGCGTGGCAATAAGGGTAGCTGCAGAAAAACCACCGGGTTCATCGCCTTGAATACCCCCAATAACCAAAAGTACAGGCCCACCCTGCCCTTTTTCAAAAAAGGAAAAATCTAAATGAGGAGAAGATTCTTTTTTACTTGCCGTGTTTTCTTTTGCTAACGCTGTAGACAAACAAGCAAAACAAAAGAAAAGTAGAAAAAAACATGCCAAAGAGACATTTTGCATAATCAAGGGTGCTTTTTTATTTTTTGTAAACATATTTCTTACATATAAATGAGGTTATAAGGAAAACAAGTTATTTTTTGCCCAAGGCAATAATAAAATAGATTATTTTTATAAACAACTATAAAGAACCATGGCATAATACAATCCCCCCATACACAAGTAAAGTCATATATTTTATCCATAGAAGATAGTCAAAAAAAAAATCGTGATTATACTTGCACAAAGGAGAACTTTATGACCAGTCAAATAAAAACCGTATTCTTACTTGCTTTACTTTCTGCTGTTGTCATCTTATTGGGTGGCGCCCTTGGCGGCAAAGCCGGCATCATAATCGCCCTTGGTTTGGCGCTCATTATGAACGTGGCTTCCTATTGGTATTCGGACAAAATTGTTTTGAAAATGTATCAAGCACGAGAACTTTCTTTGCACGATGCTCCAGCTTTACACGCCATGGTAGAAGAGTTGGCTGCACGAGCCAACATTCCCAAGCCTCTCATTTGCATTATACCAGAGCAAGCCCCCAACGCCTTTGCTACAGGTCGTGACCCCGAGCATGGCGTCGTAGCGGTCACAGAAGGTCTTATGCAATTACTCACACCTGAAGAGTTGAAAGGCGTTTTAGCCCATGAAATTGGCCATATTGCCAATAGAGACATACTCATTCAAACCGTAGCTGGTGTGCTGGCTTCTGCCATTATTTCCATTGCCAATATGATGCAATTTGCCGCTATTTTTGGTGGCAATCGCGACGAAGAAGGCGGGGGCGGAAACATTTTTTCCACACTCCTTTTAGCCTTACTAGCGCCCATAGCCGCAGGCATTATTCAAATGGCCATTTCGCGCTCGCGTGAATATTTAGCCGATGAAACCGGCGCTCGTATCAGCGGCACCCCCTTGGCTCTGGCCGGTGCTTTACATAAATTACAACATTATAATGAACAAATTCCTCTGCAAAAAGGCAATGCCAGCACAGAACAAATGTTCATTGTTTCACCACTTTTCCCCAAGAGTCTGAGCAATTTATTTAGTACGCACCCTTCTACAGAAGAACGCATAGCGCGTTTGCAACATATGGCACAAACAGCTTCAAGAAACTAATACCTTATTTGAAAAAAATACGCGGCGAAGCAACCACCTAACAAACGCCCAAAGCCTTGCCGGACTGCTGACAAAATCTACTGGGGGAAGAACCTTTTTGTAAAAAGGTTCTTCCCCCAGCCCCCCTTTCCAAATAACTTTAATTATAGTTTATAGTTAAAGTATT
>CAYJHX010000320.1:0-2817 GCA_964369395.1 uncultured Desulfovibrionaceae bacterium | reverse complement strand
CGCTGATGTTCTGGTGGCAAAGCCTTTCTTTTGTTTTCAGGATCCACAATAACGGTGCGCCCTCTGTTATCATCATAATCATAGCCAGGTTCATAAGCACGGCAGCCTAAAGCAAAAAGCATAATGCCCATGGAAGCAAAAAGTAATAATTTTATCATAATTCCTCCTGTTTTGCACTCATAAGAGTCCATTGTAGCTGCTGAATCTATTTCATACGAGAAGCCTTGTAAAGCTTTTCGTTAAAACAAGTAAAAAGCATACATTTAGACAAAAAAATTTAACATTTCAAATTATTACAAATTTGAAAAAATTTATTGACTTTATTTGCGCCAAGCGTATATTTCGCCATATAACGAATTGTAGGAGATATTATATGTTTCATTTCTGCAATCTCGCCAAAGCCCTGGGCGATGAAAATAGAGTACGTATTTTGATGATTTTAAAAGATGTACCCTTATGTGTATGTCAATTAACGGCTTTGCTTGATTTAGCTCCGTCTACCACGTCAAAGCACTTGTCTATTTTACGACAAGCGCAGCTTATTGAATGTGTGAAAAATGGACGCTGGGCCTACTATCAACTGCCGAAAAATCCCGCCAACGTGTCCGTAGCTTCCGCTTTACAATGGACACAAGAAAGCCTTGTACACAGCGCTCGCGTGCTTGAAGATAAAGAACGCCTGAAAGCTGTGCTAGAGCAAGAAAAAGGTGCGTTCTGCGATGAAAACATTGAAGAAACGGGGCATTCCGTCTATTTACATTCTTTAGCAGAAGCTACGTTACCCACAAAAAATCAAGAGGATGAAGAATAATGGTATATTTTTACAAAGTACAAAAATTGCATTGCAGCGGATGTGCCGCCCGTATTGAAGAGGCGCTTATGCGCTTACAAGGCGTAGAAGGGGCTAGCATTGATATGGAAACACGTAAACTTCGCTTAGAAAGTACAGAACAGCCTGTACTAGAAACCATGAACTCCATGGTAGATAACATAGAAAAAGGTACGTACTTAGAAACCATAGAAGAAGTGAAAAAAATCTCTACCGTTCTCAAAACTTTTTACAAAGTACAAAAATTGCACTGCAGTGGTTGCGCCGCGCGCATTGAAGAAGCGCTCTTACGTCTAGATGGTGTGCAAGGGGCCAGCATTGACATGGAAAGCCGTAAATTACGCTTAGAAAGTGTAGGTTTACCCTCTCTAGAAACCATGAATAGTATTGTGGACGAAATCGAAAAAGGCACCTATCTGGAAGCCATAGAAGAAGTGCAAAAAGCCGCAGCGACCATGCAAAACAAGCCCAACGCGGCCCAAGAGCACGATGAAGAAATGCACGGCCCCAGCGTGCGTACCATGGTTATATGCTTTGTTCTCATGACCGTGGGGCTTTTGGCTGAACATTTTGTCCCCGCTGTGGAAAGTAACGCCACCTTAGGCCGTATTGTAACGCTATTTTGTTTTGCTGTGCCCTATTTGTTGTGCGGACAATCTGTCTTACAAGAGGGTTGGGAGTCTTTCAAAAAGAAAGACTTCTTTAATGAGTTTACCCTTATGGGCGGCGCTACCATAGCGGCTATCATCATTGGCCACTTGGAAGAAGCCGTGGGCGTTATGCTTTTTTATTGCATAGGGGAATATGTGCAAGAGCGCGCCGCCGGCAACTCGCGCCGTTCTATTCGCGCCCTTTTGGCAGCAAAACCTTCCATAGCCCATGTGTGTGACGCCAAAGGGCACAATGCCCAAGATATGGATCCGGAAAATGTGCCCTTACATGCCTATGTTTTGGTACGTCCCGGAGAAAAAATTCCTCTTGATGGCGTGGTGGTAGATGGTGTTTCCGAAGTAGACACAGCGCCGCTCACAGGGGAATCTATGCCTGTAGTGGCCGAAGAAGGAAAACATGTATTTGCCGGTTGTATCAACAAAGACAGCGCGCTCGTTATTCAAGTGACCGAAGTTTTCCAAAATACCTCTGTGGCTCGCATTTTGGAAATGGTAGAAAGCGCCAATGCGCGTAAGGCACCCACCGAACGCTTCATTACACGCTTTGCTCGCTATTATACCCCTGCTGTGGTTTTAGCGGCGGTACTTGTAGCCATATTGCCTCCCTTATTTGGCGGCGGCGATTTTTCGGAATGGGTATATAAAGCTCTTGTTTTGCTAGTGGTTTCTTGCCCTTGCGCCCTTATTATTTCCATACCGTTAGGCTATTTTGGCGGCATTGGGGCTGCTTCGCGCCGCGGTATTTTGGTCAAGGGTGGCTATGTGCTTGATGCCTTACAACATGTAAAAGTAGCCGCCTTTGATAAAACAGGCACCCTCACCCACGGCACCTTTAGCATTACCAAAAGACATACAGCTGAAGGTATCAGCGAAGAAGAGTTAGTCTCATGGGCTGGCCTTGCCGAATCGCGCTCTAATCATCCGTTGGCTAAAGCCATTGTGAAAGATTGTCTTCTCAAACAAGGAAAAATGCGCCCCGTACAACAATTACACGTACAAGAAGTTGCCGGAAAAGGCGTTATCGCCGAAGCTGACGCAGATATCATTGCAGTAGGCACCAAAGATTTCTTACAATCTCTACCAGAAATACAAGGTATTCCAGAAGCTTCGGTGTTAGATGCCCTAGCCCAAGAAGGCGGAAGTTTGGCCTTGGTAGCAAAAAACAACGTGTATATAGGTTGCCTTGTAGGGGCAGACACCTTGCGCCCCGAAGCTGCCGACGCGTTAAAGGCATTACGCAGCGAAGGCATTAACACCCTAGCCATGCTCACAGGAGACAATGACTTTGGCGCCCAAACCATGGCAAAGCAACTCCCC
>CAYJHX010000319.1:0-2842 GCA_964369395.1 uncultured Desulfovibrionaceae bacterium | reverse complement strand
CACCGTCCTTCAAGCGTCGCCAAAATGCCGCCCAAAAACTGCTTACCGAAGACGCACCGCTCTTTGCTGGTCTCTACGAAGCCAATGCCCATAGCCAACAACTCTTGCGTAGATACGTTTCTTTTTTGCATGTGGCTGCCGGAGGAGATATTGATCTTTTAACGCAACGTGCCGCTTGGTGGTGGGAATAAATATCAATTTCTTTACAAATCAAGAGTCCTGCATAATTCTTAAAACTGCTAAAATACATGGATTGCTTCGCTTCGCTCGCAATGACTTTCGTTGTAATACTAGGCCATTGCGAGGAGCATAGCGACGAAGTAGCCACCCAACGGGCGCCGAAGGCGTTTGCGTTTGTGAAGAATGAGCAAGTACGTAAATGGATAGTAAGGCATCCACGCCTTTGTTCTTGTGCAAAAACCTCATTTAATTTGTATCATAAGCAGGTTGCATTTATTTGAAAGATAGAGCATCATAAAAAGGCGTTTTATACTATTCTCAACGGGCACAATAACACCAGTTGACACCATAAGGGCCTCACATGCGTTTATCAACAAAGCTTATTTTCATGACTGCCTTTCTCTTGCTTGCTTTTGCCGGACTTGGGTATTTTAGCGTTTTGCAACTTCATGCTGTTAACCAAAAAGCCAATGAAATTTCTACCAATTGGCTTCCATCCATAATCAATGTCCAACGTATTAATACGCTTACCTCTGACTATCGTATTCATGAAATAAGCTATATTTTCAGTGCCGACGAAAAAAGCTTGAATTATAATCAACAACAACTCAAAACCATTTTAAACGAACTTGAGGCTGTACAAAAAAGCTACGAAGCCCTTATTTCTGGGCCAGAAGAACAATATATTTACCATAGATTTTCCATATTATGGGAAAAGTACTTAAAAAATAGCAAAAAAATGTTGCTCTACTCTCGCGGGAAAAATTTTTCCCACGCCATTTATTTACTGAAGCACGAATCCAACGACCTTTTTTATGCCGCTTCTAGTGAATTACTCGCGGCAGTCACATTAAATAGAAAGCAAGGCGCGCAAGCCTCTTTAGAAAGTAATCGTGTTTATAAACACTCCTTAGATCTCATTTATTTAAGCATACTTCTTGTCATTATTTTTGCCGCCTGTATTTGCGGCTATGTTATCTTAAGCATTCGCAATCAGCTGGGCAAAGACCCCGGTGAGCTTATCCAGCTTACGGAACGCGTTACCCAAGGAGACTATGACATAGAAGACGAAAGCCATTGTATTGGTGTGTATAAGCATGTGCTTAGCATGGTGGCTTCGCTACAACATCATATCAAAAGTGCAAACAAAAGCGCGCAAATAAAAAGCGAATTCTTGGCCAATATGAGCCACGAAATTCGTACGCCCATGAACGGTATTTTGGGCCTTATGCATCTGCTTTCACAAACAAAACTCGACGCCAAACAAGAAGATTTTGTACAAAAAACCCTGTTTTCTGCACAAAACCTTTTGCGTATCATTGATGATATTTTAGACTTTTCTAAAATGGAAGCGGGTAAACTTCAATTAGAGAAAATTCCTTTCACCTTAAACAGCATAAGCGAAGAAATTCAAGTTCTCTATGGCCCCAGAGCCGAAGAAAAAGGCCTTTACTTGCATATTCAGGTAGAAACCTGCGCCAACACTTGGCTTATAGGCGACCCTCTGCGCATTAAGCAAGTTTTGTTTAACTTTGTAAGCAATGCCCTCAAATTCACCGAAAAAGGCGGCATTACCGTCACCATTCACAGTATAGATGATGGAGCGCACGCCTTAGAATGTCATTTTTCTGTACAGGATACTGGCATTGGCTTAAGCAGAGAACAGCAAGAAAAACTCTTCTCAGCCTTCACTCAAGCGGATTCATCGGTAACAAGAAAGTACGGCGGTACTGGCCTTGGACTGGTCATTAGTAAAAATATTGTGGAAGCCATGGGCGGCGAGGTTGGAATTAAGAGTACTCTTCACGAAGGTTCTACCTTTTTCTTTATCTTGCATCTGCCCCTGCATAGCACGCAAGATACCGATAGCTTACCCCAAGAAGAAATCATAGTTTCTGAAAAAAGCACGCACGATGAACTGTTGTTACTTGTGGAAGATAATGAAATAAATCAGATTATTGCTCAAGAACTGCTGCAAGGGCAAGGCTATGCGGTAGATATAGCCAATAACGGACAAGAAGCTCTTGATATGTTAGAAGAAAAAGAATACTCGGCCGTACTTATGGATATACAAATGCCCATTATGGATGGCCTAACAGCAGTAAAAAATATTCGCCAAAATCCTAAATTCCAAGAGCTTCCTGTTATTGCTATGTCTGCCCATGCCATGGAAAAAGACCGTATGCTTAGCCTAGAAAGCGGCATGAACGAGCACATAACCAAGCCCATTGATCCGCAAATACTGTTTGCTACCTTGGAAAAATGGCTAGCGGCAAAAAAATCTTAAGATTTCCCCCGATGAGAACCCGCTTAAACATAAAACCTAGCGTCAAGGGTATTAAGAATGCCACATAATGCATTATCAAGCAGTTAAAAAAGTGTAATCTACAAAGAAGTAATGCTCCATGAAACCCTATGCAATGAATTATGCAGAGGTCTCACTTTTGACATACGGTGCCCTTAGCTCCCTTCATAAGCTTCGCATACACATAATCAGCAGGCTTTTGCTCCCCCAACACTTCTAATGGAATTTCTGCACGGGCCATAACCTTATGCCCTCCGGCAGAGCCATCATTGCCAAAACGTTGTGAGGCCATCATACCTACGTTGATAGAGCCATCACCACGAAAAATAATGACTAAAGTGTTTTCATAAATGCCGC
>CAYJHX010000318.1:0-2846 GCA_964369395.1 uncultured Desulfovibrionaceae bacterium | reverse complement strand
TATTTTTGAAAATCTAAATCTTGATATCTTCCCTGCACAAGTTTAAACGCTTTTGTTTTGGGAAAAAATTGTTTGATTTTATTGGCCAAGCTCTCACAAAATTCATTATTGCCCACAGGCGTATTCATCTCTTGTTTTGAATTAAAGCGAATAATATTTTGAAAAGCGTACACTTGCAATACATATAAGAGTTCAGGGCTTTTTACTTTATTATATTCTTGACGCAAAGCAATATACGCTTCTTTGTCTTTTTTTTCTAAGTGAAAGTCCTTTATTATTTCTTTTATCCTAGCTAATAACTTTTCTCGATGGCTTTCTAAGAGCATTTTTACCAACGAAAATACGTATGTATTATATTCATTATACACAACTTCTTTCATGGCAACAATATTGGCACCTACGTTAAAAGCCCCTCCCATGGCATCCACAAATGTTCCCACATGTTTAGGCAAGTGCTTTTCTATATGCGGCAGTAGACTATCTTTACTTCCGGCATAATTCAACGGTGACTTATGAATTTTTATGTCTTTTTCAAAATACAATACACATTCTTGTAATTTTTGCTCTTTTCCTTTGTGGCTTAAATTATTGGTCGCATATTCTCTATAGTCAAACCTTTCCACACGCACCTTGGCATTTTTTGCAAATTTTTTTGCAAGGGCCGTGAGTTCTGCTATGGGTATCAAAGACTGATTACTATAACTTACAAAAACATGCTGAAATTGTAATTGCCGAAATAAATCTTCAAATTCTTCTAAAGCCCTACTCTTATTAGAATACAAAGAAAGTTCGCGTTTTTTTCTGCGCCCTGTTTTCCCAAAAATCTCCGGCGCGTCATAGCGAGCAATGGTTTCTAGCATATGATACGAATTCGTATATTGATTTATCGTATAGGGTGGGTCTAGGTAGGCAATATCCCCTGTAATTTTCCGTGCTAACACATTGGCATTTTCATTATGCGTCACATTATCTTCACAAAAAAGAGGGCCTGTACAAATTTCTAAAGGAGAAATAAGAAATGCTTTTAAAGAACGTTGTTCCCAAAATTTAAAATAGGCTTGATAAGTTCCTGAAGTATTAGAAACCTTGGTCACAGATTCAAGCAAAGAAGCGAGCATATAGTGGTATTCATTTTCTGAAAATACGTTTTTTGCGTACAATTCTTCTAATTGCAAACGTATTCCGTCTATTTTTATGGCATTTTCTTCTGTAAAATACCTACGATTCCCCACAGGGGTATAATTATTATACAGAAAATATCTTTCATTGGGAGTGAATAGTTGTGCATTGAACCAGACGAAAGGGTCTACATGATACAATTCTTTAAAACGCGTAAAGACAGGTTGCTGTACATGGGCGAGCTTTGCCTTGCAAAGAATTGCTGAAAAGGTCATATAGTCATTGGTAATGATGCGATATTTTGACTTTAGATAGTCCGATACTGCGCAAGTTCCCGCAAAAAAATCTGCAAAGACTTCTGCATCTGTGCAATATTTTTGTATGACAGCATCAATAAAATGTACTAACTTCGTTTTATTTCCTAAATAGCGCATTTTATCTCAACTAACAGCAAAAAAGAAGATTAGCAAGTGCTTGCAAACGGACAACAGATAGCTCGCAGTGTTCAGCTTGCCCTCTTATGTATTGTAGTGTATACTCAATACATACATAGTATGTTTTCCAAAAAGAAAGGAGAGAGTTATGCAAAGAGAGCAACTGGCCTCACGTATTGGTTTCCTACTCGTTTCAGCAGGCTGTGCCATTGGCCTTGGCAATGTCTGGCGTTTTCCCTTCATTGCCGGTAAATACGGCGGATTGTATTTTCTTGCTGCCTATTTTTTATTCTTGCTGGCCATGGGCCTCCCCATCTTGATTATGGAATTTGCCATAGGGCGCGCCTCGCAACAAAGTTTTGGTAAAGCCTTTCATTCTCTAGAGCCTAAAGGAAGCCATTGGAGCAAAATCAGCTTTATGGGTGTCACAGGCAGTTTTGTACTCATGATGTTTTATATTCCCGTGGCTTCATGGCTTTTTGCCTATTGTATGCACATGGGGGCGGGCACCCTCAACACCTTAGACCCTGCCGGCGTGGGAAATTTCTTTGGTAATATGCTGGCAGACCCCAAAACCATGTACGGCTGGTCGGTACTTGTTATCGTGCTGGGCATTGGCGCTTGTGCCTTTGGGGTGCAAAATGGGGTAGAACGCATAGTCAAATTCCTTATGCTGGGTCTTTTTGCCTTGCTCATCGTCTTAGCCATCAATTCCTTAACATTGTCCGGCGCCGGCGAAGGTGTTTCTTTTTACCTAGCTCCCAATTGGGCCAAAGTGGAAGAAGCGGGCATTTTCAATATGCTCAATGATGCCATGAATCAAGCTTTCTTCACTATCAGCGTGGGCATTGGCTCCATGATGATTTTTGGCTCTTACCTAAGTAAAAAGCGCTCGCTTACTGGTGAAGCGGCTTATATTATTGGTCTTGATTCTTTTGTAGCCATTATGGCTGGTTTTATTATTTTCCCAGCCTGCTTTACCTATGGCGTGCAACCCAATGCCGGCCCATCGCTTATTTTTATTACGCTTCCTAATATCTTCAACGAAATGGCGGGCGGCCATATTTGGGGCTTACTCTTCTTTATCTTTATGGCTTGTGCGGCGCTTACCACGGTTATTGCCGTATTTGAAGGCATCATAGCCTATTTTATGGATGTACACCGTTTTTCTCGCAAAAAAAGCACTCTTGTCACCTTTGTGGCCATTATGATAGGCGTATTGCCTTGTATTTTGGGCTTTAACGTCTGGAAAGAAATACAACCTCTGGGCGAAGGTACAGGTATTTTAGATTT
>CAYJHX010000317.1:0-2849 GCA_964369395.1 uncultured Desulfovibrionaceae bacterium | reverse complement strand
GCTTTTGCCACTCATCTAAAAAAAGAACCGTGGTTTCAAGGGCATCTAAAGTGCCACTGCGTTGTCGGATGCGCAACACCACATCGTCAAAGGCAGCATCGGCAGGAAGCTGTAAACTTTCAAACAGATGACCTAATTGGCCTTGAAGGGTATCAGACAGGCCTTCAGGGAAATGAGCATAACTTCTTTTCTTCCACGGCCCACATTTTTCCTCTACATAGGCTAAAAGTTTTTGCATGCGTTGTTCATAGGTATGATGCTTTAAAACATGCGCCTGCGCTTTTTGCGTCATAACGGTGCGCTCTTCAGGGCGCTCCATGAAGTATTCAATATGTGCATACATTTCTTCCAAAGAAGCAAAGGTTGCCAGCATACCCTCTTCAAAAAGACGAGGCATAAGACTACGTTTGTCCACCACTTGAAAAGCGCCCAAAGCTGCCAACTCAAAGGTGCGTGGATTTACAAAATCGCCATGCGTTATATCAGTACTTTTTTCAATGCTAGAGTGCAAATTAATATTAATTTTTGTGGATTGGTAAATTTTTACACTGTCTTCTGCACTGATACGGGCACCGCTTTGTTGTACATACTTGCTTAAAGTGGCGTCATTATCCCACTCTGTGCCCCAAATTTTGAAATTTTTATACCCCGTCAAAGGGCGAAAGGCCACACGCCTATTGGGATAGCCCGCCCCAAGAAAAGCCACGTCGGCAACAAAAGCTCTTTGCTCTGCCGGTGTAAGCTGTTGCGGCGTATGAAAAGAAGGTAAGGCCGCCATGGGAAGATACAAGGCGTTTTTCTGCCCTACAGCAGCTAATTTCTCTAAAAAAGGTTGTTCTTGAATAACAGCAAACACAGAGTACAATGGCGCAAAAGCTCGCCAATAGGTAAACAAATTATAATCTTCCACAAACCACATGGCCGTAGGTATGTGCATGCGTTCCAAACGGCGCAACAGTTGCCGACTCATGGGCGCTTGGGCCAAAGCAAGCACCATATCCGGCTCAAAACTTTCCACTTGCGCCATAATAGCTTGCGAAATGTTTTGCAAAAAGGCCCCTTCCAATTGTTCCAAGCGTTCCGCTGTGATACGCAAATTTTTTATGCCCATAAAGGCCGTGTAAAATTGGGGCGCTTCAAAAACCTCTACGCTGTGCCCAAGATGACGCAAAGCATCGACACAATAGCGTCCAATGGGCAAAGAACCTCCATAAAAAGGCAACACCACCAACACACGTAAGGCTGGCTGCTCTTGCAAGGTGAGCGGTTGTTCTGAAGCCGCTTGCTGTTGTGAGGCTGACTGCTGTGCTATCATTTACTTCTCCACATCCAAGGCTTGCCAAGATGACTGTGCGTGACGCAACATACCATCGGCTTCTTCATAAAAATACTGTTCCATTGCGGCAAATTGGGCCATCTGATTGGCATTTTGTAACGATATATCCTGTAAAGGACAACCACAATATTCTGCCAATATTGCCCGCAAAGTCATACGCTTTTCAGCATGAATATCTCTTCCTAAAAACAGCTTCCATCGACTACCAAGGTTGTCTAAATGGGAAGTTTGATAGGTCAAAGATGGTGGCAACAACGAGACTCTGTATTCTTCATCTTTATCATCAAGCCTTCCTTGCAAATGCAAAGCCAAGGCTCTGTAAAAAGACGGACTCGAAAAATCTTCCAGACATTTCGTATGAATAGAACAAGGAGCGCTTTCAAGACAAGGGGCACAGTCATACACCGATTGCCAAACCCCGTGTCCTTCACCATAGGGGCCTGTTTCATGGCACCATGCTGAAGAAAGAAAAAAAGCTTGTACAGGAACGCCCAAATGTGCCCCCAAATGCATGGTGCCTGTATCTGGGCTTATAAGTATATCAAGACCTTGCACAGCTTCAAACAAGTCTTCCCACGATGTTTTGCCACATAAATCTTGCACATGTGCCTGTATAGAGTTTGGCAACAGGCGCAACAGTTTTCGGGCTAGGGGCAGTTCTGCCTCACTTCCCAACAAATAAACAGGATATTTTTCCTTGCCTTGGGCTACTATTTCAAAATACGTGCGCAACACTTTGACCAGCACCTTCGGCGGTAAAGAACGACGTGATTCTTGCCCCGCAAGCACCACACCTATACCTCGTCCTCCGCCCATAGCCTTGGGATTCACCGCCTCTGGCGCACAAGGTGTGGCATCGAAATTTGCCCAAAAATCTACTAAGTTGAGGGAACTTATGCTTCGTTGCTGTGTCCACCGAAAAGCTTTTTGTATCCAAGAACTACGCAACAGTTGCCCCTGCTGTACGCGATAGCCCTGCACAATTTCCGGAGTAAAAGCCCGCACAAGGCTAGTATTGAGAGCCGTATAATTGAGATTATATACGGCAGAAAAATCTATATCTTTAAGAGTTTGCACGGTACTATGCAGCATTTTTACCAGGGTACTTGCAGGCATATTTCCTCGCATATGGGCCGGTACTGTATGCACCTGTGCGTGCGGATACAACAACGCCGCCAAAGTGCCCAAGCCCACATCTACGCATAAGTGTACTTGCCCACGCCCCTCAAGGCTACACACCAAGCGTTTGGTCTGTACAAGATCGCCAAAACGTGCCAATTGTAAAATTAAAAAATGTTTCATATCATTTCCCAAAAAGATTCTTGTATACGCCTTGCTATGTACGTACGTCTTTATGCTTTTTAAGCTAACAATTCAAGACATTATAAGTATTTTCAAAGCACTGACAAACGTTATGACATAAAGCGTAAAAATTCAATTTTATGCCATACCTTAAATACAAGTTAAAGTTATTTGGAAAGGGGGGCTGGGGGAAGAACCTTTTTTCAAAAAG
>CAYJHX010000316.1:0-2872 GCA_964369395.1 uncultured Desulfovibrionaceae bacterium | reverse complement strand
AAATCTCCCGATTGTTGCGAAGAAGAACGTAGCATATTATAATTTTCTTGCCGAATAGAAGCAGTAATCTCATCAATGTCTTGCCGTGGTATCATGTATTGATTAAGTACGCGCGAAAAAACTTCCACAGAAGTTTCAAACTCTTCTGCTACCACATCGGACGCCCCCAAATGTTGCAATGTCTCTACTTGCGTTACAAAACGGGTACGCGCAATAATGTGCAATTGAGGGTTTAAGTTAATGGCCTCAGCCACAGTAGCCTGCACGGCTGCAGGGTCAGAAATAACAATGGCTAGTGCGTTGGCCGAAGTGATGCCAAGATGTTCTAATACTGCTGGCTGCGAAGCATCGCCGTATTGGATGGGCTCTTTACTGGCAAAGCGCTTTACTGTGTCTGGATTCATTTCTAAAATAACATAAGGAATACGGCATTTTTTCGCCGCCCGTGCCAAATGTTGTCCGCTTATACCAAAGCCTACAATAATAAGGTGCCCTTGTAAGTGCTCATGTTCACCGTGCTCTGTTTCTGCATTGCGTTCAAGCTCTTGTTGTTCTAGCTGTCCGGCTGTTTTTTTGTGTTTACTTGGTGCTACAAAAAAATCCGCAATACGTGGAGCAAAGTGCATAAGGGCAGGGGTAAGCATCATGGTGATAATGCTCATGGCCAAAAAGGCTTGATAACCCTCTTGAGAAATTAAGTTTACATCTAAACCAGAGTTGACCAAAATAAAGGAAAATTCGCCTACTTGCGCCAAACTCAATGCCGTAATAATGGCAGTACGTAGAGGATATTTTTGAATAAGTACCGCAGGTAAAATAAGTAAAGCCTTAATCAGAATAAAAAGCAAGGTGACGCCAAAAACCACGGGCCAATGGGCAAAAAGATAGTTAACATCGAGCAACATCCCTACAGAAATAAAGAATATGCTCATAAACACATCTCTATAAGGCAACACACCTGAAACAACGCTCATGCTGTATTCGGATCGGGCAAGAAAAAGCCCAGCCAAAAAAGCCCCTAAAGAAAGAGACAAGCCAAGCCAAGCCGTCAGCAAAGCAAGCCCCATACAAAGTCCTAAGGTGGTTAATAAAAGCAATTCGCGAACACGCGTACGCACCACCGCCTGCATAAAACGATGTAAGCCAAATTGGGCAAAAAGAAATACTGCTCCAAGCACCAAGACAACTTTACCCACACTCCAAAGAGCTGTCATGGGGTCCAGCGCAATGGCCCCGCCAAGTAAGGGCACAATCAACATCATGGGGGCCACCATAATATCTTGGAAAACCAAAATGGCCAAAGAAAGCTTACCGGCAGGGGTGGCAATACTACCTTTTTCTTGTAATAAGCGCAGCACTATGGCTGAAGAAGAAAGCGCCACAAGACAGCCAGCAAAAATCCCTACAGCCACGCTTCTGTGATAAAAGAAGATAAAAAGTAAGGCCGTTAAAGCAATAGTTAGGCCAATTTGTAAACTTCCGCCTAAAAACACAGGTTTTTTAAGACGCGCAAGGGCATCTCCGGAAAGTTCCATACCTATGGTAAAAAGGAGCATGGCCACACCAAGCTCTGCCAAAATATCAAGAGCATGTTTATCGCCAATAATGGCGAGTAGGGAAGGGCCGCATAAAATACCTGTCAGCAAAAATCCTACGGTAGCCGGCAACTTAATTCTGCTACAAATGGTATTTACTACAATGGAAATAAGAAAAATAATAACTAATTCATTAAGTAATGGAACATGCATAGTTGTGCTCTTTTTACGACTAGGGGTATATTACGGAGATGTTATAGAGAAACAATTTACGATGATTTTTCGCAGTTGATTCACAATTCACACCAGCTAGCGCAGAATTTGTTTGCAATCAGCTTAAACTAGTGCAAGCAAGCATAAACAGGCACAAACAGATGCGAGCAGACGAGAACCAGCAAATAATCATCAAAATGGCTAGCAATGGACAAATAATTTCAAGAAAACAATACGAAATGTATTGCCATATGTAATGAAGGCCTTATGTCAATACAAGGAAAATGAAAAAAATGCAAGAAAGGATTTTTCTTGCTTTGAAAGAAAAAACAAGATAAAAGCCGAGAACTTTGCTATGAATGAAAGAATACAGTTATTTCACCACATGAGACCTCTGCACAAATAGTATTTGCAAAAAATACACCCATTCTCTTTAACTACCATTTTTATATTAAAAATTACACAGAGATCTCAACATAATATAGGGAGCCTACTATGCCTGACAAAGAAAACGGCCAATCTCGCTTTGTGGGAGACGTTTCCAAACGCTTTGCTGCCGGTTTTCAACGTTTTCAAAAACAATGGTTTTGTACAGAACACAATATTTATGAAGACCTCAAAGAAGGCCAAGACCCCTTGGCTTTAGTTATTGCATGTTCCGATTCTCGCGTAGATCCGGTGTTGCTCACAGATAGTCACCCCGGCGATTTATTTGTCATTCGAAACGTGGCCAACTTAGTGCCGCCGTATTCACCAGATAAAAAACTGCACGGGGTTTCTGCAGCAGTAGAATATGCTGTACGCCATTTAAAATTAAAAGATATTATTGTTATGGGGCATGCCAATTGTGGCGGTGTGCATACTCTTTTAGAAGAGAATCACGATGAAGATGAATTTATCAGTATGTGGATGCAAATTATTAAAAGAGCTAAAGAAGTGGTCGATACACACTTTCCGCATTATACACAAGAAGAACGCTTAAAAGCTTATGAACAATGGGGCATACGCGTTTCACTGGAAAATTTGCTTACCTTCCCTTGGATTCGTGATGCTGTAGAAGTAGGAGAAATGCGCCTACACGGTTGGTACTTTGACCTTAATAATGGCATGCTTTTACGCTATGA
>CAYJHX010000315.1:0-2880 GCA_964369395.1 uncultured Desulfovibrionaceae bacterium | reverse complement strand
ATATTCTCTGTAATACGTTATGCGTTGTAAAATGGAACTTCCCTATTTTTTCTGGCAAATCATATTTGCTAAAAAAACAATATGTCTCTAAATTTTTTTTGCAATTTACCGATAATTTGTTTAAAATCTTTCTGAATTAGAGATTGTAGAATCTGAAAAAATCTGCTTCAACAAGTTCTGATGAAATGTTGTTTTCATGATTTTCCTACAGATTATCCAAAAAAGCTTAAGATATGATGTCAATCCAAAGGGGGAAGTAAGTGACACTTTTTTGATAGTCTAACAGTTGAGAATGTATTGCGGTAAGTGAAATGAGCTTATGTTTGACAAAATTATGTATGTAAAATTTTAATTGAAGGTGAAGTTATGAAAATTAGGACTACTTTTTTTGTTTCGAATCTTTTAGTTGTGCTCATGATATTTGTATCCTTGTATTTTTTATTTGCAGCAAGTCGTGCCTTCGATAGAATTCAAAAAGTCAACGCGAATAACGACATTTTGATAGAGTTGTCCCGTGAATTACGGGATTCTTCTGAAGCATTAACAAATAATGTGCGTTTATATGTGGCAAATAATGATGAAAAATTTAAAACAGAATATAATACTATTGTTGATATCAGAGCTGGAAAATTGCCGCGCCCGCACAATGCAACAATCGCTCCCGGTAAAAGAATTTCCTTACTTGATTTATTAAAGCAATACGGACTCACCAACGAAGAATTTTCCTTACTTGAAAAGTCAAATGCTCTTTCAAATACTCTCATAGGTATTGAAGTGGAAGCCATGAATGCTATGCGCGGTACATTTAAAGATAATTCCGGTGCGTACACAATTCAGTCTTCGCCAGATCAACAAAAAGCTATAAGCTTAGTATTTGGTGAGAAATATAGGAATGAAGCAGATAAAATCATGATTCCTATTAATGAGTTTTTTTCTAAACTATCTCATAGAACAACTGCACTTGCTTTAGACGTTACCGATGAATTTTCGCGAGCTGAATATATTACCATATTTTGCTTGGTAGCGACTATCGTATTAGCTATTATTTCATTTTTATTTACAATGCTGGCTGTTATTAGACCCGTAGAAAAGGCAACGGATTTTGCAAAAGAAGTAAGTAAAGGAAATTTATCTGCCACTGTTGAAAATGGGAAGAAAGATGAAATTGGTCAACTGATAGCAGCCATACAAACAATATTGCTCACACTGAAAGATATTGTTAATGAAATATATCACACGTCTAATGCCGTTTCGTCTGGGGCATTAACTGCAAAAGCTGATGAAGTAAAATTTGAAGGTGGATTCAAACAAATTGTTCTTTCTGTAAATAATCTTACAAGTTCCTATCAAGACTTGCTTGATAACATGTCTACTAATATTTTTACCGCAACACCTGATAATAAAATCATTTATATGAATAAAACGGCTAAAAATATGTTAAAGATAGATGATGTCTCAGGCATGAACTGTGGAAATCTTTTTAACTCTCCTGCTTGTGGCAATGAAAACTGTTTAGGAAATACTGCTATAGCTCGAAAATGTAGGATAAATACAGTGGCTCCGTGTGTAGTGAATGGTAAAAATATGCATTTTGATGTATTTGCCAATCCTCTTTATGACGCAGAGCACAATGCCGTGGGTTATATTGAATTTTTGAATGACATCACGCAAGTTCAGGAACAAAGCGATGCCATTAAAAAAATGACTATGCAAGCCACTGCCATTGCGTCTCGTGTGGCCTCCGCAACAGAAGAGCTTTCAACGCAAACCGAATTTATTGTTGAAGGTTCAAATTTCCAACGCGAAAGCATCGAAAAAACCAGTACAGCAATGACAGAAATGAACGCTTCTGTACAAGAAGTAGCCCATAATGCAGTGACTACAGCAGAGCAAAGCAATTCCGTATTGCAAAAAGCACAAGAAGGTATTAATAATATTGGGCAAATGTCGCAAGCTATGAAAACGTTGACGGGGTCTGCTGATAACTTGACCCATAATATGGAAAAGCTCGATCAACTTTCAGCTGGCATTGGAAGTATTATCAATGTGATTACAGATATTGCAGACCAAACAAACCTTCTTGCCCTTAATGCTGCCATCGAAGCTGCACGAGCTGGTGAAGCAGGGCGCGGTTTTGCCGTTGTTGCGGATGAAGTAAGAAAACTTGCTGAAAAAACAATGGATGCGACACGTGAAGTAAGCGAAAGTGTGCGCTCTATCCAAAGTTCGAGTTCTGCAAATCAAGAGGAAGTAAAGAGAGTTGTGCAGCAAATATTACAAACGTCTGAGTTTGCAAAGCAGTCGGAAGATTCTTTACAAGAAATTGCTTCTGTGACAAGCCTGAATACAAATATGATTCACCAAATTGCAAACGCTGCCAACGAACAAACGACAGTTTCAGAAAACATTTCACAATCTATGAGTGATATCAATGAAGTTGTAACTAAAAACACTGAAGCTATCATCCAATCTGCCGATGCCATTCGTGAACTTGCAGAACAGGCGCAAGAACTGCAAAGAACTATGAATAAAACATAATAGTTAAGTAACACCCCTGCGCCCGCTTGCACCCGCTTGCGAGTGAAAGTTGAAAAACGCTTTAAGCTTCGGTGTATGCGATATACCTTGAGACTTTTGCATAATAACAAAGGCATGGATTGCAACACATCCACATATTTCAGCAATTTTTGGGATTGCGCAGAGTTTTTACCTTGTATTTGAATAGTATCAAACTGAGCCCCTGCATAGTTCATTATGCAGGGGCTCATGGGTTTTTCTGTGTAATACTCGCACAAAAGCTCTTTCTCACCACAATATTATGGTAAGAAAGAGCTTTTTCTTTGGTTTTGGCGTCGACCTTGTGAGGAGATCAAGATGCAC
>CAYJHX010000314.1:0-2885 GCA_964369395.1 uncultured Desulfovibrionaceae bacterium | reverse complement strand
TCATCAGAAATTGAGCCCATAAAAATTGCTACTTTTGCCATAATATTATCCTTGTAGGCGTGTAATGCCTTTTGATGCTATATCTTTACGATAATAGCTATTATCCATATGTATTTTTTCCATGGCCTCATAGGCCTTTTTTTGCGCCGCTTCTAGAGAAGAACCAAGGGCTGTAACGCAAAGTACACGTCCGCCTTTGGCAAGCACTTTATCGTCTTTTACTTCGGTGCCACTATGGAAAACTTTAACATTTTCAAGTTTTTCGGCCTCGGCTATGCCGGTAATTTCCATGCCCATGGGGTAGGAATCGGGGTAACCTTTGGCAGCTAGCACCACGCCCACAGCCACTTCGTCGGTGTATTCTATGGTCATGGTGTGTAATTTACCTTTAACACAAGCTTGCATAATCTGATCAAGAGGTGTTTTTAAACGCATAAGTAAAGGCTGACACTCGGGGTCGCCAAAACGAGTATTGTATTCGAGCACCTTTGGCCCGTCTTTGGTTATCATGAGGCCAGCATATAAAATGCCTTTAAAGGGGCGCTTTGTGGTGCCAAAGACCTGCAAAATAGGCATAATGGTTGCTTCCAGCATTTCTTTGTAACGATCTTCTTGCAAAAGAGGGGCCGGAGAGTAGGCGCCCATGCCACCGGTATTGGGGCCTTTGTCGCCATCAAAAATAGCTTTATGGTCTTGAGCAGAGGGCAGAGCCACAGCGGTTTTGCCATCGCAAAAACAAAGGAAAGATACTTCTTCGCCTATGAGGCATTCTTCAATAACAACGGCAGCGCCGGCAGCGCCATGCACTTTGGTAAGCATAATGGCGTCAAGAGCTTCAATGGCTTCTTCTACCGTTTGGGCTACTACAACGCCTTTTCCTGCGGCTAGACCATCGGCCTTAACCACCAAGGGGGCGCCGTGTTGGCGCACATAGTCACAGGCTGCTGCGTGATTGCTAAAATGAGCGCCAACGGCACAGGGAACATTACCTTTAGCCATAATACCTTTGGCAAAGGCTTTGCTTCCTTCAAGTTGCGCGCAATATTTATCGGGGCCAAAGCAGGCTATGCCAGCTTCTTGCATAAGGTCAACGATACCAAGGGTTAAAGGCAACTCAGGCCCAGGCACCACAAGGTCGATTTTTTCTTGCAGGGCAAAATTAACAAGGGCTGTTACATCATCTACAGCAATATCCACATTGATTACTTTTTCAAGCACAGTACCCCCATTGCCGGGTGCCACAAAAAGTGTTGTGACTGTGGGGCTTTGATGTAATTTCCATACAAGAGCATGTTCTCTACCGCCAGAACCAATGACAAGTATGCGCATGATTACTCCTTATTGCACGTTATAAAAAACCGTGAAAAAAATATTTTGGTATACAGTATCCCTTTGCAAAAGAGGCAAAATCTGCTAAGTATTGTGGGCATTATCGCGCTTGTTTACGCACTTTGGGAAAAGAGAGTGTCTTTTGGCAAAACAGCTTTGTTAATACAAGCGATGCAAATGCTACAAAGTGGGCTTTGCTATAAAATTGTGCCTTGTAATACAGTATGTTACGCTTGAGTACGGGCAAGCTGCATAGCCTTGGTTTACAATGTACACATTGTCCAAGACGCCTTGCATATACCACCATAGCAAGACAGATAGAGCCGATGGGCGAAGCTATACCTTTTTCTGCAATAAAAAGCAATAAAAAGACTAGGGGAATTTTGGGGATAATATGAGCAAATATATTGATTTTTTAGAAAATATTCACGAATTAGACTGTAAAGCTAAAGACGGTGCGCAATTAGAAGCCGCCCAGCTGGAGGGTATTCGCTTTACTTTGCGACAAGCTAGCAACAGTCCTCAATATCAAAAAAAGCTTGGCCATATTCAGGCTGAAGATATACAAAGTTTAGAAGATATTCGTAAGCTTCCCTTTACTTCGGTGGAGGATCTGCGCGAGGGATATCCCTTGCCTTTACTGAGCATTCCCGAAAAAGATGTGGTACGCATTCACGCTTCTTCCGGTACCACAGGCAAGCGCAAAATACTTGCCTACTCACAAAAAGACTTGGACACCTTTACCTTACAAATGGCGCGTTGTTACGCCATGGCGGGCTTAACAATACAAGATAGGGTGCAAGTGGCGGTGGGATATGGCCTATGGACGGCAGGGGCGGGCTTTCAATTGGGGGCAGAGGCCTTAGGTGCCTTAACCATTCCGGTGGGGCCCGGCAATATGGAAATGCATATTCAGCTTTTGCAAGATATGCACAGCACCTGCCTTGGGGCAACTTCCTCCATGGCTTTGTTGGTGGCTGAAGAAGTAGAGCGCTATAATCTTAAAGATAAAATACATTTACGCAAAGTTATTTGCGGCGCCGAAACACGCAGTGCCAAGATGCGCCAAGCCATTGAAAGTAAGCTTGGCCTTGAGGGGAGTTACGATATTGCCGGCATGACAGAAATGTACGGGCCGGGCACCGCCATTGAGTGCGACGCGCACAGCGGTTTGCACTATTGGGCGGATCTTTTTTACATAGAAATCATCAATCCCGAAACCTTAGAGCCAGTAGCCGAAGGCGAAGTGGGGGAAATGGTAGTCACCTCGCTGTGCAAAGAAGCAAGCCCGCTCATACGCTATCGCACCCGCGATTTATCACGTTTTATTCCCGGGCCTTGCCCTTGCGGACGTCATATCCCGCGTCATGATGTTATTTTAGGGCGCAGCGATGATATGATTATTTTTCGCGGTGTCAATATTTACCCTGGGCAGCTTATGGATGTTATTGGGCAATTCCCCGAGCTTGGTGGCGAATATCATGTGGAACTTACTCGAGATGAAAAATCCGTAGACCATATGGCTTTGCGGGTAGAGCGCAAAGAGACAGTAAGCA
>CAYJHX010000313.1:0-2899 GCA_964369395.1 uncultured Desulfovibrionaceae bacterium | reverse complement strand
CACTATTTTTTTGTGACTTTTTTTCTTCTGTAGCATCTTGAAGGTATAAATCTATGAGACCTTCAGGGGGTAAAATAAGAACCCGTTCTGCAGCCATATCGAAAGAGTGGATAAATTCTTCCACAGCGGGAAAAAGGATTTCTTGCCCTCCGGGGGCGCGAATGCTCCAAAGCATTTGCTCGTCGGTGGGAAACTCCAACCCTTCCAAAATACCGATATCACGCTCGGTATCGGCATCTACTATGGTAAAGCCCATAATATCATGCAGATACACCTCATGCGCTTCGAGGTTTGGCATATGTTCGCGGTCAATATAGATACGAAAGCCACGCAAAGTTTCGGCGGCGTCGCGGTCTGAAATATGCGCAAGAGTCAAGAGAGGGCGCCCCTTATGCATGCGCACCTTAGCACCCTCAATTTCTTGCATGGGTTCGCTTCCTACTTGTAAAAAGAAAGTAGAGCGCAAAAGTTCAGGGGAGTCTGCGTACCAATCTACACAAAGCTCCCCTTTAATGCCATGGGGACGTGTTATAGTCCCCATATGAATACGCGTTGTAGCCATAAGCCCTCACCACGTCGACTTCTACTGTAATACTACTCTAGAATTTCTAACACAGTACGCTTTTTTGCTTTAGTAGCGGCTGCACCAAGAATGGTACGCATGGCACGAGCTGTTCTGCCCTGCTTGCCAATAACCTTACCAATATCTTCTTTAGCCACTTTCAATTCGAGAACAGAGGTTTGTTCTCCTTCGACTTCTCTCACCTGCACTTGGTCAGGGACGTCTACTAATGCTTTTGCAATGTACTCAATAAGTTCTTTCATATGCACCTCCTAGAAGTCAACGGCATGGAGGGCGTGTGCTCCTAGCCCATATGCTTTTTGATAAGCGAACGCACAGTATCTGTAGGTTCGGCACCAAGTTTAAGCCATTTGTTGATATTTTCTGCGTCAAGCTTAACATCGGCAGGATCGGTCATGGGGTTGTAATATCCAAGATATTCCAAAGCACGACCATCACGGCGTGTTTCTGCATTGGCAGCTACTACACGATAAAAAGGTTTTTTCTTGCTGCCCATGCGTGTGAGTCTAATTTTCACAGCCATTTAAAATTCTCCCATTCAATTTTTTCTATGATATATATCTTGCGTTAAAAGGGCAAGAATTATTCATTAAAATTCTTAATGTCAAAACAAATATACAGTAGCCCAGAGTGTATAAAAAGTAAACGTAAAACTTTCGCTATAAAACTAAGCACTTACTTTTTCTTCTTGATCCGTTTCACCTTGGGAGCCCGTTTTTTTACTTTTTTAGTGGCACTTTTGGTAGCACCACCGCCACCCATGCCGCCCATTCCAGGCATACCTGGTAATCCACCCATACCAGGCAGTCCGCCCATGCCACCTAATGCCGACATATCGGGCATACCACCCATTCCAGGAAGCCCGCCCATGCCTTTTGGCAATTTAGGCATTTTGCCGCCCATTCCGGGAAGTCCAGGCATTTTACCTTTACCGCCAAGCATACCTTTCATCATTTGGCGCATTTGCTCAAATTGACGCAGCATTTGGTTTACTTGTTGCACGGTAACGCCGGCCCCTTTGGCAATGCGCGCACGGCGACTGCCATTAATAATATCGGGATTGCGCCGCTCTTTCATGGTCATGGAATTGATAATAGCCTCTGTACGAGCCAATTCCTTTTCAGGCACAGCACCGCCAGCTTCGGCAAGCTTTTCGCGCAAGCCTCCAAGGCCGGGTATCATCTTTAAAATACTGTCCAACGACCCCATTTTTTTGATGCTGCGCATTTGCGTGCGAAAATCTTCAAGGTCAAACTTGGCCTTTTGCATTTTCAGCGCCATGGCTTCTGCTTCTTTGGCATCGATGGTTTCTTGCGCTTTTTCTACCAAAGAAAGCACATCACCCATGCCCAAGATACGTCCGGCAATACGGTCGGGATGGAACACTTCCATTTCTGAAAGTTTTTCCCCAAGACCCACAAATTTTACCGAGGCCCCCGTTACCGACTTGATAGAAAGAGCCGCACCGCCGCGGGCATCACCATCCATCTTGGTCAGCACAACGCCGGTAATGCCCAATTTTTCATTGAACACTTCGGCCACAGTAACAGCATCTTGCCCTGTCATGGCATCAGCCACAAAGAGTATTTCTTGCGGATTGATGGCTGCTTTAATGGCCACCAACTCTTGCATCAAATTTTCGTCCACATGCAAACGACCGGCGGTATCGATAAGCGCCACCGTGGCACCGGCCTCTTTGGCTTCGGCAACGGCGTTTTTCGCTATATCTACGGGGTTCATGGCCGTGGTAGAAGCATAGCATGGCATATCTAGCTGCTTAGCCAATGTTTGCAATTGGTCAATGGCTGCAGGGCGATACACGTCGGCAGGCACTAAGTAGGGGCGCATCTTTTGCTTGCGCAAGTTCAAGGCAATTTTACCCGAAGAAGTAGTTTTACCCGAGCCCTGTAGCCCCACCATCATGATGACAGCAGGCTGCTGACCGCGCAAATCAAGACCGGTAGTTTCGCCGCCAAGCAAAGCCACCAACTCGTCATGCACCACTTTAACCACTTGCTGTGCGGGGCTAACCCCCTTGGTAACTTCTTGACCAAGGCATTTTTCGCGCACGTTATCGACAAAGCTTTTAACAACTTTAAAGTTGACATCAGCTTCGAGTAAGGCCAAACGCACCTCGCGCAAGCCTTCTTGAATATTGTCTTCTGTGAGTTGCCCCTTGCCACCGATATGGCGTAATACGCTGGAAAGTCTATCTGAAAGGCTCTCGAACATGCCTACCTCAATGCTTTATGGACTATTTGCAAAAGATGCTGAATAAAAAATCACCCTTGTTTTGTCAAGGAAAAAGATTTCTAG